>NZ_DDVT01000010.1:55115-86420 GCF_002345795.1 Tatumella sp. UBA2305 | reverse complement strand
CATCATCCTCTCTCGCCGACCAATTTTGAAGAAACCCGCTTTTAGCGGGTTTTTTTACGTCCGAAGTTTGATGAGGATGAGAACCTCCGAAGGAGGTTTGAGCTTTACTTAGTGTCACTGTCAGTGAGATGTCTCAGATATTCTTCTCTTTATCGTTCCTGTTACTGTCACCCCCCGACAGTTTTCCCGGCTTTACTGCAGCATAAGGTTTGTGCAACAGACTTATCCTTCCCGCACTTAATTTTAGTCAAACATTTTTCTTATGCCAGAAACGTTTTTTAGATTATCCGCTTAGAATTCCGATCAATTTACAATCTGAATAAATGAATAATCAGTGAATTATCGTAAAGGAAGATTGCATAAAACCTGTTTTTTACCTTCTTTTTTAAATAGTTTTATTAACTGATTTGTTGGTATTTAATGGCTATACAAACCGGATAATGGCTTTAGTTATTGTTGTTTTTAGTGATTATGGTCAATTTATCTGGTGATAAATTTTCATGACTTTTCGCGTAGTTCTAAGAAAAAAGCTTTCCGGTTATTGACAGCTGATTACATCTGTTGACAAATTGGGAGGTACCAGAAGATCGCATTAGCAGATTATTCCGTCATTTGACCATAGTTTGGGTTTTTACCCGGGGTTTTATGGTGTGTCACGTCTGTTATAAGAAAATCTGCTGACAAAATAACGAATAACAAAAAGTAAATAACACACATCACATTTTAACGGAGCAACGAAGATGAGCAAATTCCGGTCCGGCAAAAGCTTACTGACGACGGGTTTTACTTTACTGACATTGATGCTTTCTGCTGCTGTACACGCAAAAACATTGGTCTATTGTTCTGAAGGATCTCCGGAGGGATTTAACCCGCAATTATTCACTTCGGGTACTACCTACGATGCGAGTTCGGTACCCATCTATAACCGGCTGGTTGAGTTCAAAACCGGGACCACGGAGTTACAACCCGGACTTGCCGAAAGCTGGGATGTGAGCAGTGACGGTAAGGTGTACACCTTCCATTTGCGTAAAGGTGTGAAATGGCAGAGTTCTAAAGATTTTAAACCTACCCGCGACTTCAATGCTGATGATGTGGTGTTTTCTTTTGAACGTCAGTTGGATAAAAACAATGCCTATCACAACGTTTCCGGTGGCAGTTATGAGTATTTTGAAGGCATGGATATGCCTAAACTCATTACTAAAATCGAAAAAGTTGATGATGATACTGTGCGTTTTACTCTTAGCCGTCCTGAGGCGCCTTTTATCGCAGACCTGGGCATGGACTTCGCATCGATTCTGTCAAAAGAGTATGCAGATAATATGCTGAAGGCTGGGACACCGGAAAAAGTGGATCTGAATCCGGTGGGAACAGGGCCGTTCCAGTTACTGCAGTATCAGAAAGATTCGCGGATTCTGTATAAAGCTAATCCGACATACTGGGGCCCTAAACCGAAGATTGACCGGCTGGTATTCTCGATTACCCCGGATGCCTCTGTGCGTTATGCCAAAATGCAGAAGGGTGAATGTCAGGTCATGCCTTATCCTAACCCCGCTGATATTGCCAGCATGAAAAAAGACCCGAATATCACTCTGATGGAACAGCCTGGTCTGAATGTGGGCTATCTGGCATTTAACACGCAGAAAAAGCCACTGGATGATGTCAGAGTTCGCCAGGCGCTGACGATGGCAGTGAACAAACAGGCGATTATTGATGCGGTTTATCAGGGGGCGGGTCAGGCAGCCAAAAACCTTATTCCACCGACCATGTGGAGCTATAACAGTAAGATCAAAGATTATCCGTATGACCCGGCTCAGGCCAAAGCATTGCTGAAGGAAGCCGGAATGCCGGATGGATTTACCATCGATCTCTGGGCGATGCCGGTACAACGGCCGTACAACCCTAATGCGCGGCGAATGGCAGAGATGATTCAGGCTGACTGGGCAAAAATTGGCGTAAAAGCCAATATCGTCAGCTATGAATGGGGTGAATATCTGAAAAGAGCCAAAGCCGGGGAACACCAGACGGTGATGATGGGCTGGACCGGAGACAATGGCGATCCGGATAACTTCTTTGCCACATTGTTCAGTTGTGCTGCTGCCAAAGATGGTTCTAACTATTCCCGCTGGTGTTATAAACCTTTCGAGGATCAAATACAGCCAGCAAGGTCAGAAGCTGACCATGACAAACGTATTGCTTACTACCAGCAGGCGCAGGTGATTATGCATGATCAGGTCCCGGCACTGATTATTGCTCACTCTACGGTCTATGAGCCAGTGAGCAAAAAAGTGACCGGATATGTGGTTGATCCTTTAGGTAAACACCACTTCGATAACGTCGATATTCAACAATAACAGCAACATTCAACACCCCGGGAGAGTGGAACTGCCGGGGTGCTTCGTTTTTAGTGGCGTATTTTGCGCTATTGCGGTCACCCTGCGATGGGTTGTGAGCAATGATCGCCATCTTTCAGGATGGCGGCATGAAAGAGAACTTGTTTATGCTGCAGTTTATTTTGAAACGTCTGGGGCTGGTCATCCCGACATTTATCGGTATTACCCTGCTGACTTTTGCTTTTGTCCATATGATCCCGGGCGATCCTGTGATGATCATGGCAGGAGAGCGGGGTCTCTCCCCCGAAAGACATGCACAGTTACTGGCCCAGTTTGGTCTGGACCAGCCTTTGTGGAAACAGTATCTCACCTATATCAATGGCATTATGCATGGCGACTTAGGGATCTCCCTGAAAAGTCGTATTCCTGTCTGGAATGAATTTGTCCCCCGCTTTAAGGCCACACTGGAACTGGGTATCTGCGCCATGTTATTTGCGGTAGCGGTGGGTATCCCGGTAGGCGTTCTGGCGGCAGTTAAACGGGGTTCGGTATTCGATCATACTGCTATCAGTCTGTCGCTGGCGGGTTACTCGATGCCCGTTTTTTGGTGGGGGATCATGTTGATCATGCTGGTTTCGGTAAAGCTCAATCTGACACCGGTTTCCGGACGAATTGGCGATACGGTGTTCCTTGATGATAGTCACCCGCTGACCGGTTTTGATCTAATTGATACCTTATTCTGGGGGGAACCCGGAGATTTTAAAGATGCCGTGATGCATATGATCCTGCCGGCCATTGTACTGGGCACTATCCCTCTGGCGGTTATCGTTCGAATGACCCGTTCGTCGATGCTTGAAGTCCTGGGAGAAGACTATATCCGTACCGCCAGGGCTAAAGGATTGACGCCGCTGCGGGTGATCGTCGTTCATGCATTGCGCAATGCCATGTTGCCGGTCGTTACAGTCATTGGCCTGCAGGTCGGAACGTTACTGGCGGGAGCTATCCTGACTGAAACCATCTTTTCCTGGCCTGGTCTGGGACGCTGGCTTATCGAAGCGTTACAACGCAGGGATTATCCGGTCGTTCAGGGGGGCGTGTTACTGGTGGCCTTATTGATCATACTGGTCAATTTTATTGTCGATATTCTCTACGGCGTGGTGAACCCGCGTATTCGTCATCATAAATAAGGGGGCATCATGTCTGTTGTTGAATCCGGCAGTGTGAGTGCTGCACCTAAACCCATGACGCCGTTTCAGGAGTTTTGGCACTATTTCCGCCGAAATAAAGGAGCGGTGGTCGGGCTGATATTTATTACTCTGATGTTGTTAATGGCGGTATTTGCTGGCGTTCTGGCGCCTCATCAGCCCACGGAGCAGTTTCGCGATGCTTTGCTTCACCCTCCGGTATGGCAGCAGGGGGGAGAATGGCGTTTTATTCTCGGGACTGATGATGTTGGCCGCGATATTCTCAGCCGGCTGATGTATGGCGCACGGCTGTCATTACTGGTGGGCTGCCTGGTAGTGGTACTGTCACTGGTCTCTGGCATTGTTCTCGGGCTGCTGGCAGGTTATCTGGGTGGGGTGGTGGATGCTGTCATTATGCGGCTGGTCGATATTATGCTGGCTCTGCCGAGTTTGTTACTGGCCCTGGTGTTGGTGGCTATTTTCGGTCCGTCAATGATCAATGCTTCACTGGCTCTGACCTTTGTCGCTCTGCCCCATTATGTACGGCTGACACGAGCGGCGGTACTGGCGGAAGTCCATCGTGATTATGTCACGGCATCCAAAGTTGCAGGTGCGGGGCCGTTACGTCAGATGTTTGTAAACATTCTCCCCAATTGCCTTGCTCCACTGATTGTACAGGCGTCACTCGGTTTTTCTAATGCGATTCTTGATATGGCAGCGCTGGGTTTTTTAGGAATGGGAGCTCAGCCACCCACGCCGGAATGGGGAACGATGCTATCCGATGTACTGCAATATGCACAAAGTGCCTGGTGGGTCGTTACCTTTCCGGGGGTGACTATTCTCCTGACAGTACTGGCTTTTAATCTGGTGGGTGATGGTTTACGCGATGCCCTTGATCCTAAACTGAAGCAATAAGAGGCCGCGCAATGACATTACTGAGTGTTGAGAATTTATCGGTTCATTTTGGAGACGAAAAGTCTCCGTTCCGTGCGGTCGATCGCATTAGTTATACGGTGGGGCAAGGTGAAGTGGTTGGAATCGTCGGAGAGTCCGGGTCCGGGAAATCCGTGAGTTCTCTGGCCATTATGGGGCTGATTGATTTCCCCGGAAAGGTGATTGCAAATAAACTGAGCTTCGGAAAGTCTGATCTGCAGGCCTTAAATTCCAGACAAAGGCGACAGCTGGTCGGATCGGATGTTGCTATGATTTTTCAGGATCCGATGACCAGTTTAAATCCCTGCTATAGCGTGGGTTTCCAGATTATGGAGGCGATTAAGGTACATCAGGGGGGGAGTCGCAGGGCGCGTCGGCAGCGGGCTATCGGATTACTGGAAAGCGTCGGGATTCCGGACCCGGAATCCCGACTGAATGTCTACCCTCATCAGCTCTCCGGGGGGATGAGTCAGCGGGTCATGATCGCCATGGCGATTGCCTGCCAGCCGAAACTGTTAATTGCTGATGAACCGACGACCGCTTTGGATGTCACCATCCAGGCGCAGATCATTGAATTGTTGCTGGAGTTACAACAACGACAGAATATGGCATTGATCCTGATTACCCATGACCTGGCGCTGGTGGCTGAATCCGCGAAACAGATCATAGTTATGTATGCCGGCCAGGTGGTCGAAATTGGTGCTGCAGAGGATATATTTACAGCGCCTCGTCATCCTTATACCCAGGCATTGTTACGCTCGCTGCCGGAGTTTTCAGCGGATAAAGCCCGGCTGGCATCTTTACCCGGGGTGGTACCCGGTAAATATGACCGTCCTTCCGGTTGTTTGCTTAACCCGCGCTGCCCTTATGTCACTGAGCTTTGTCGGAACGAAGAGCCTGAGTTACGTGAGATGGCTGGCCGGCAAGTGAAATGCCATTTCCCCTTAGATGATGCCGGGAGACCTGCCTGTGATAAATAAGACGTCAAATGTAACCGCCTTACTTCAGGCGAATGGGCTGAAAAAACATTATCCGGTGAGTGGTGGGATGTTTGGAAAAGAACGTCTGGTTAAAGCTCTTGATGGCGTCTCTTTTACCTTACAGCGTGGACAAACACTGGCAGTGGTGGGCGAGTCCGGGTGCGGTAAATCCACTCTCGGCCGTTTACTGACCATGATAGAAACACCCACCGCTGGTGAGCTTTTCTGGCAGGGGCAGGATCTGCTGGTGCCGGGTGCGCAGGCACAAAAATTACGTCGACAAAAAATTCAGATCATTTTTCAGAACCCCTATGGTTCTTTGAATCCCCGTAAAAAAATTAGTCAGATTCTTGAAGAACCGCTATTGATAAACACTGCTTTGACGAAGTTGCAGCGTAAAGAAAAAGTCATGGAAATGATGAGTAAAGTGGGGTTGAAAGCCGAGCATTATGATCGTTACCCACATATGTTCTCCGGAGGGCAACGGCAACGAATTGCTATCGCCCGGGGGCTGATGCTGGACCCGGAAATACTGATTGCCGATGAGCCGGTGTCTGCACTGGATGTTTCTGTGCGTGCTCAGGTACTTAACCTGATGATGGACCTACAACAGGAACTGGGATTATCCTATGTTTTCATTTCTCATGATCTGTCAGTGGTTGAACATCTGGCGGATGAAGTGATTGTCATGTATCTCGGGCGCTGTGTAGAAAAAGGCCGTAAAGCGGATGTGTTTGGTAATCCGCGTCATCCTTATACTCAGGCATTGTTATCAGCCACCCCCCGTCTCAACCAGCAAAACAAAACACGGCGGATAAAACTGACCGGTGAATTACCCAGTCCGCTGAATCCCCCTCCCGGGTGTGCTTTTGCTGCCCGTTGTCGTGAACGGATGCCATGCTGTACTGAAAGCCAGCCGTTACTGAAATCCTATGGTGATCATCAGATAGCCTGTTTCATGGTTGAACAGCAGGAATCTTCCGTTGCTTTCTGAACCTTGCAGGGCGTTCCCCTGCCTCAGGTACGAGGCAGGGGATAGTCATTTGCTGGCCGTTTCACCGTTTAGCCAGGAATTTACCGATTTCCTGAGATCCTTGATAGCGTGAATAGTGTCTTAAGATATACTTGGAAACTTACGACATCCGCCCGGAGACTACTGTGCGCGTTCAACGCTCTCTCACAATTAAGCAGATGGCAAATGTCTCCGCCGTAGCAATTGTGGTTATTTGTATTTTTATCTCAGTGCAGCTATTCCATTTTGTGCAGCAGCGCAGGATTGAGTATGCGCAGCAAATGGAAAATATTGCTCATACCATACGTCAACCTCTGTCCGAAGCGGTACTGAAAGCCGATATTCCGGCGGCTCAGCAGCTGTTAAATACGTTGAAGCCTGCCGGAGTTCTGGGGCATGCAGATATTCGTTTGCCCGACCAGCTGGATGCCTTGCAAATTGATTTTACGCATAATCAGCCGGACAAAGTTCCGGCGCTGATTGCCCGTATTTTTCAGTTGCCGGTCAGAATAACCGTTCCGCTTTATTCGACAGAGCAGTCTGGCCTGCCTAAGCCTCTGGCCTGGCTGGTTCTGGAAGCTGATTCTGTTCGCGTGTATCAGTTTATCCTAAGTACTCTGTCGACCATGGTGATTACCAGCCTGTTACTGGCGCTGGTGTTATCTGTTTCGGTCAGCTGGTTTATCAACCGTCTGATGATTCACCCGTTGCGGAATATTTGCCGTGATTTGCAGGACAATCCGGGCAGGCAATTAATGATGCCGGAAAACCACCATGATGATGAAATCGGTGTGCTGGTGCGTTCCGTCAATCAGAACCAGGCTATTGCCGATTCAGCACATGAAGAAGTTGAACGTCTGAATACTCATTTCAGGTTTACCGGGTTACCTAACCGCACACTTTTTCTGGCGCTGCTCGAGCAGTATCTGCGTCAGAAAGGTCAGGGACAGTCGGTGGGGCTGATGGTGCTGCGTATCGCGGTACTTCCCGATATTCTGAGCCCCAAAAACAAAGAGCTGTTGCAGAGACTGCTGGCCGATAAACTACGTCGTACGCTGGGATTAGGTTCTCAGCTGGCTCAGCTATCCGCCACAGATTTTGTGATGTTTTATGAGCATGGCGTGCAGCCTTTATTGCTGATGAGGCAGGCACAACTGGTCATGGACGAGCTGACACAGCCCCTGGCTCTTCAGGATATGCCGTTGCGTCCTGTGGTCAGTATTGGTCTGGCCAGCCAACATTCCGAAAATCTGAACGCTGCTGATTTTCTGGAACATGGGATTTCAGCAATGATGTCGGCCACCCGGGAAAACGGCAATCAGATAATGTTTTTTGACCCGCAAATGACCGAACGGGCAAAAGTCCGGCTGGCACAATTTCATGACATCCTGCAGGGAATTCATGAAAAAGAGTATGCACTCTATCTGCAACCGCAGGTCGATATGAACAGCGGGAAACTGGTGGGAGCAGAGGCATTATTACGCATCCGTCGTGATGACGGAAAATATTCACTGCCGGAAGACTTTATCACCACGGCGGAAGATATTGGTGTCATGCCGGAAATTGGTCGTTGGGTTTTTGAGGAGGCTTGCCGGATTCTGGCAAACTGGCAGGCTCACGGAATTATGCTGCCACTCAGTGTAAATACTTCGGCCTTACAATTGCAGGATCCGATGATGGTGAGCCATCTGCAGAATTTACTCAGTGACCTGAAAATTAACCCCGGTAGTTTTGTGCTGGAACTGACTGAAACGGCTAAAATCGATGATACCGAACGGGCGATGGAACTGCTGCGACCCATTGAAAAAACCGGTGTGTCGGTGGTTCTGGATGATTTTGGTATGGGATATTCCAACCTGCATTACCTGCACCAGTTTCGTTCTCTGCCGGTTCGCCGCCTGAAACTGGACCGCAGCTTTGTGGCCGGACTGCCTGCTGATGATACGATGGTACGCATCGTAGGTTCGATTGCCGATATTATGCAGCTGGATGTGATTGCTGAAGGTGTTGAAACGACCGAACAACGTGACTGGCTGCTGGCGAGGGGGATCCATATTGCTCAGGGATATCTTTATTCCCCGGCATTGTCGGAACAGGTGTTTAATGAACAATGGCTGGTCGCGCCGATCAGTGAAGTCTGATAAAAACCGGGGCCGTACCTGCAGGCCCCGGATTACTTTCTATCTGCTATCTCTGCTGCCTGCAGGAAATCCATGATTACCGGCCCGCCATACAATCCCCAGAGTGATTAACAGCAACAAGAGTAATACCCGAGGTATCGACTCGCTGCCGCCATGTCTGAGCAGCAGCCCGCCACATACGCCACCCAGCGCAATGGCACTGTTCCATGTCACTACATTGAGTGATAACGCCACATCAGCATGTTTTCCCGAGGCATCGGCCAGGGCTGTTTGCAGCAAAGTTGCTGCTCCGCCGAATGTCAGGCCCCACAGTGCCGTTCCGCCATAAATTGCCGGGGCTGAAGTGCCATACAGGCTAAATAACAGTGCTACCAGGGCAAACCCGGCGACCGACAGTAATACTGCCTGACGCAGATAGCGATCAACCACATATCCGGTCATCACGATGCCAGCCAGCGCTGTCAGTCCAAACACCAGTAGTACCAAATCGACCCGCGGAGCAAGACCGGCCGGGGCAATAAACGGGGTAATATAGGTATAGAGGATGTTATGAGCCAGCATCCAGCCTAACACCACCATCAGCACCGGCCGGACGCCGGGGACCAGAAGAGCAGTGCGCAGTGTGGTCTGTTGCGACTCTGACTCCGCGGCGACTTTCGGGACAGACAGCATTATCCAGCCCGTCAGGAGCAGTGATAATCCGGACATTATCGCAAATGTCAGACGCCAGCCGGCCAACTCACCCATCCAGGTGCCTGCCGGAACCCCCAGAGACAGAGCTACCGGAGTGCCAGCCATCGCAATTGCCAGCGCCCGCCCCTGTAATGATGGCGTGACTATCCTGCGGGCAAATCCAGCCAGCAGGCTCCATGCCAGGCCGGCACAGGCCCCGGCCATAAAGCGGGAGAACATAATCATTGTAACGTTTCCGGAAATGGCGGTCAGGCTGTTAAACACCAGAAAACCCAGGACGGTCAGTAATAACACCCGGTGTCCCGGCCATGAACGGGTCAGTAAGGTCAACGGGATAGCCAGCAGCAGCGAGCCAGCAGCATAGGCCGTGACCATCTGACCGGCCAGAGAAGGGGAAACCGCCAGGCTCTGGCTAATCTGCGGTAATAGCCCGGCCGGGATGGTCTCGGTCAGGATGCAGATAAATCCTGTCATCGCCAGGGCCAGCAGGGCTGAGACGGGGAGCTTTTTCGCGCCTTCCGGGGGAGATTGCATGTGTTTAGGTTCCGTTGTGCAGGGAAAGAAAAGCAGGGTTCCGACCTGAGTCAGTAGCTGCCATACGCCGGAAATTGATTATGTACCGGTTGATATATAATTAAATGCCCGGCCTCAGGTTGTCAAATAAATATGTATCGATTAGTATTTAATTAATATAAGGGGGAACCATGAAAGCCGGACGACCAAGACAATTCGACAGACAGCAAGCGGTGATCAGTGCCATGCATCTGTTCTGGCAGAATGGCTATGACGCCACATCGCTTTCTCAGCTGAAAGCGGCCATCGGAGGCGGGATTACCGCTCCCAGCTTTTATGCGGCTTTTGGTTCGAAAGAGGCTCTGTTCCGTGAAGCGGTAGAGTGCTATTTGCAAACCCATGCGCAGGTCACCGAAACGCTCTGGGATGAAAGTCTGGCACCACGTTTGGCCCTGGAAAATGCATTCAGGGGATCATTGCGGATGCAATATGAGGAAGGTCATCCACGGGGGTGTATGGTCGCTCTGGGGGTAATGTCCTGTATTGCTGAACAGGACAGGGCGATACTGGCACCTCTGACGGCTTCTCGCCAGAGAACACGGGACGGTATTCAGTTCTGTATTGACCGGGGAATCCGCAGTGGTGAACTGCAAAATACCCCCGCGACCCGGGCACTAGCCACCGTGTTTGACAGCTTTATGTTGGGGATTTCCACTCTGGCCCGCGATAATGCCCCTAAGCAGAGTATAGAGCAGGCGATTGAACAAATACTGACACTGTGGGATGCCGCGAGACTGACGGATAAGGTGTCGGAATAGCTGCGTAGTTGCCTTGCCCGTGAAACTGACGGGCAGGGATGATACTTTTTGTGCCGTCACTGTTCTGTGAAAACCGGGAGCTTTCCCGTCATTCTGCCGACGTTGGCAGCGCGTTTTTCTTTAATCATGCTATTTCCCTGAATAATTCCGATATTTTTCGCTTTTTCCTTGCCGCAGTGCCTGACTTTTGGATAATAAAGCCCGAAATTTTCTGAATGTTTTTTTACATTGTCGCGCGACATCCGGTTTTTTCTGTGGTCAAAAAAACGATGCTCTATCAAAACAGTATTCAGAAACACCGGGAATGTATGTATGGCAATGAAATGCCAGTGAAAATTATCTTTTTCACCTTTTGAATGTAGGGGTTCACATGCAGGGCACCAAATTTATGCACTGGGTGGGCGGGGCTTTCTTCGCCGTAGCCAGTTTTACGTTGCACGCTGAGGCCCTTCAGCCAGATCCTGCCTGGCAACAGGGGAAACTCAAAAATGGTTTCAGCTGGCAGGTGCTATCAACACCCCAGCGTCCGACAGACAGCATTGAATTACGGTTAGTGGTCGAGAGTGGATCACTGAACGAAAGTGCATTACAGACGGGTTACAGCCATCTGCTGACCCGGCTGGCGCTGGTTCATAACACAGCCATTAATGCCGCCACGCAGAGAAAGTTATGGCGGCAAAGTATCGATCAAAATAGTAACTTAGCGCCGGCAGTGACGTCCTATGATTTTACTCAGTACAACCTGAGCCTGCCTGCCAATCGCCCGGATTTACTCAAAGAGGCATTACAATGGTTGGCGGGTACTGCCGGCAGCATGGTGATTAACCCGCAAATGGTCAATGCCGCACTGAATGCTTCTGATCCTACGGCCAGCTGGCCTGCCAATCCCGGGGATGTCTGGTGGCGTTATCGCCTGAAAGGGTCGGCACTGCTGGCCCATGATCCACAGGCCAGCAGTGCCGTTCCGGTGGATGTTGCGCAGTTAAATAGCTTTTACCATAAATGGTATACCCCGGATGCCATGACACTGTATGTGGTCGGAAATGTAGATACCCGGGCGTTATCGGAACAGATAGGCAAAACTTTTTCGTCACTTACCGGAAAGCGCAATACTCCACCTTCGGTGGCCGTGTTACCTCCGTTAACTGATAAGGCGGTCAATCTGGTGGATAATCAGGGAGTCGGAGACCGGTTATCGCTGATTTGGGATATGCCATGGTCACCGATCACGGACTCTCATTCTTTGCAACAATACTGGTTGGGAGACCTGGCCCGTGAAGTGCTGTACTGGCACCTGCAACCTGCTGAGCCGGCAACGACGAATACCGATACCCGCTTTGGTCTGGATTGTCGCGTATTTTACCAGCGGGCTCAGTGTGGCCTGAACGTTGATACTTCTGCGGAGAACATGCCTGGTCAGGTAGACAAAGTGGCAACAGATTTTGCAAACCTGAGGAATAAGGGTCTGACTCAGAGTGAGTTCGATAGCCTGATGGCCAGAAAACTAACGGAACTGAATACGCTCTTTGCCACCTATGCGCGAACCGGAACGCAAATACTGATGTCACAACGTCTGCGTTCACAGCAGAATGCGGTGGTCGATATATCACCGGAACAGTACCAGCGTTTACGGCAGGCTTTCCTGGGAGGGTTAACCCTGGAAGCGCTGAATCACGAGCTGCATCTGCAACTGTCACAGCCGTTAAGTATGGTGCTGATTCAGCCACAGGGTGAGGCAGAAATCCCGGTCAACAGCCTGAAAACACGCTTTGACGGAATTCTAAATCCTCCCACAGGTAGTGGCGAAACCCCATCGTCGGCACCGGCAGCAAATCAGTAACGGCAGAATCAGGGCAGGTCTGTGGCGTAAGGGTAGGGACTCAGTTACGCCACAGGACTTTGATAATATGGTACCCGAAGCTGGTTTTTACCGGACCATATGGGGTCAGTAACGGACAGGAAAAGACTGCTTTATCAAAGGCCGGGACCATCTGGCCGCGCCTGAATTCTCCCAGTTCACCACCTTTTCGTCCGGAAGGGCAGGTGGAATATTTTTTTGCCAGTTGCTGAAAACTGGCCCCTTTTTGCAGACGAAGCATTAATTCCTTCGCCTGAGTTTCTTCTTTGACCAGAATATGAAGTGCGGCGGCTGTTTTAGCCATATTTCTGCTCCGGCAGTCTGAGATGTGTATACTTGCCGCTTTATATACCATCCTTTCAGTTATCGACAGAGCGATTTTTTTTATGCGTTTAAACCCTAGTCAGCAACATGCCGTTGAGTATGTTACCGGTCCTTGTCTGGTGCTGGCAGGTGCCGGCTCCGGTAAGACCCGGGTCATCACTAACAAAATAGCTCACCTGATACGAGCCTGTGGTTACCAGGCCCGGCATATCGCAGCGGTGACTTTTACCAACAAAGCTTCCAGGGAAATGAAAGAGCGTGTCGCGCAGACTTTAGGCCGTAAAGAAGCCCGAGGACTGCTGATTTCGACTTTCCATACACTGGGGCTGGAAATCATTAAACGCGAATATGCCGCATTGGGCATGAAATCCAACTTTTCTCTGTTTGATGATCAGGACCAGATGGCGTTGCTGAAAGAATTGACAAAGCCATGGCTGGAAGAAGATAAGAGCCTGTTACAGAACCTGATTTCTGCGATATCTAACTGGAAGAATGATCTGGTATTGCCGGAGGGTGCAGCGGGTTTAGCGAAATCGGCACAGGATAATGTGTTTGCTCACTGTTATCAGCTCTATGATCAACATCTGCGTTCCTGCAATGTGCTGGATTTCGACGATCTGATTTTATTGCCGACCTTGTTGCTACAGCGCAATGAAGAGGTCAGGGAACGCTGGCAGCAGCGCATCCGTTATCTGTTGGTCGATGAATATCAGGACACCAACACCAGTCAGTATCAGCTGGTAAAACTTCTGGTTGGTTCGCGGGCCCGGTTTACGGTAGTGGGTGACGATGATCAGTCAATCTACTCATGGCGGGGTGCACGACCGCAAAACCTGGTGCTGTTGAGCCGGGATTTCCCGGCGCTGGAAGTGATCAAACTGGAACAGAATTATCGATCCTCGCAGCGAATTTTGAAGTCCGCCAATATCCTGATTGCCAATAATCCGCATGTATTTGAAAAGAAATTATTTTCAGAACTGGGTGAAGGTAGTTTGCTTAAGGTGATCACCGCGAACAATGAAGATCATGAAGCGGAACGGGTTACCGGTGAGCTGATTGCCCATCACTTTATCCAGAAAACGAATTACAGGGACTATGCGATTCTCTATCGGGGAAATCATCAGTCACGGGTATTCGAAAAATTGCTGATGCAGAACCGTATTCCTTACCGGATTTCCGGGGGAACCTCATTTTTCTCCCGTCCGGAGATTAAAGATATCCTGGCTTACCTGCGGGTTCTGACAAATCAGGAAGATGACAGCGCCTTCCTGAGAATAGTGAATACACCGCGTCGCGAAATTGGTCCGGCGACGCTGCAAAAGCTGGGTGAGTGGGCCTCCATTCGTAATAAAAGCCTGTTCCATGCCAGTTTTGACCTGGGGCTGGCGGAGCGTCTGCCGGCGAGAAGTCTCGAGCATCTGCAACGATTTACTCACTGGCTGAATTCAGTGATTACCCTCAGCGAACGCGAACCGGTTGCCGCAGTCAGGGACCTTATCCACGGTATCAGTTACGAAAGTTGGTTATTTGAGAACTCTGCCAGTCCAAAAGCCGCTGAGATGCGAATGAAAAACGTGAATACATTATTCCAGTGGATGACCGAAATGCTCGAAGGGAATGAGCTGGACGAGCCGATGACACTGACACAGGTGGTAACGCGCTTTACCCTGCGTGACATGATGGAACGGGGAGAGAGCGAAGATGATCAGGACCAGGTGCAATTGATGACCCTGCACGCCTCAAAGGGGCTGGAGTTTCCCTATGTCTATCTGGTTGGAATGGAAGAGGGGTTATTACCTCACCAGAGCAGTATTGATGAAAATAATATTGAAGAGGAGCGGCGCCTGGCCTATGTCGGGATCACGCGGGCTCAGAAAGAGCTGACGTTTACTCTGTGTCGTGAACGGCGGCAATATGGCGAGCAGGTACGTCCTGAGCCGAGCCGATTCTTACTGGAACTGCCACAGGATGATCTGGTCTGGGAAGGTGACCGCAAGAAGGTAAGCAGTGAAGAGCGGATGATTAACAGCCAGAGTCGGGTGGCCGGATTGCGGGCTATGCTGGAAAAGTCGAAGAAACAGAGCGGGTGAATGTCGCCGGCCGCAGAGGTAGCGGCCGGTGTCTGTTATCAGCCGAGAGTCAGCAGCCAGTGAACATAACTCTGATAGTGGCACTCCTGCTCCAGGAATTCAGCCCGTAACGGGTGAGCTTCCAGCCAGCCTGTGGGTAGCGTCAGATGCATCGCCTCGTCGCTGGCCTGTAGCCTGAGGGCCGGTAAAGTATCATCCCGGCGACGGCTGGAGAAAATAATGGCCAGCCGCAGTAAACGGCAGATACGTTCAGCCAGGCGCGGAGGCAGAGCATTTTGCTGGGTTAATAGTGCCAGGTCGATACTGCCCTGTTGGTTTTGTAACAGAGAAGATATCAGTTTTTTCTGTGCGGGGGTAAAGCCCGGTAAATCAAGAGAACGAACCAGATAGGCAGCATGGTGAGAAGCCTGACGATGATCCACACTCAGGCCAATTTCATGGATAGCGCAGGCACTCAGCAGTAATTCACGGCAGCGGGCATCCAGCTTCCAGCTTTGGCTGACCTGACGGAAAAAAACATCCGCCAGTTGCTGCACACGGAGAGCCTGTTCCCCGTCAATAGCAAAACGGCGCTGGACATTATGTAATGTCCGGGTGCGAATATCTTTGTCGACAGGCAGATTCAACATGCCGTAGACCAGCCCTTCACGTAATGCTCCGCCCGCCAGGGTCATGCTGTCAATCTGTAATTCATGAAAGATAGCGATCAGAATAGATAAGCCACTGGGGAACACCAAGGCGCGTTCGAGAGTCAGCCCTTCAATTTCCAGCTCTTCGAGCTTGCCACACTGGATGGCGCGTTGTTTCAGTTGCCGGAGTTTGCTAAGGGTGATCTGTTCATCCATCCCCTGAGCTACCATAATTTCCTGCAATGCCTGAACGGTTCCTGATGCGCCGACACAAATTTCCCAGCCCTTCTCACGCAGAACCGGGGCTATCTGACGGATTTTTTCTCTTGCCGCCAGCTCCGCCTGTTCAAAATTTTCGCGGGTCAGATAACGGTCGGTGAAGTAACGTTCGAGCCAGGTGACACACCCCATGGACAGGCTAAATAATGCCGTGGTTTCTGCCCCGGAACCGGTGACTAATTCGGTACTGCCACCACCAATATCCACCACCAGACGCTGATCAGAGCCTCCGGTGGTATGAGCGACACCCTGATAAATCAGTCGTGCCTCTTCCTCACCACTAATGACTTCAACAGGGCATCCCAGAATGTTTTCAGCGGTTGAAAGAAACTGCTGCGCATTGGTCGCCAGACGTAAGGTTGCAGTAGCGACCACCCGAATCTGACTGGCAGGGATATCCTGAAGTTGTTCCGCAAACAGACGCAAACATTGCCAGCCGCGGGTCATAGCCTCGTCAGACAGATGATTATCCTGACTCAGCCCGGTCGCCAGCCGTACTTTACGTTTGATTCGGGCAACAGTCTGGATGCTTCCGGAGATTTCACGCACCACCAGCATATGAAAGCTGTTAGAACCTAAATCAATAGCAGCATAAAGTGATGATGCGTTCTGCATAGCTGGTTTAACCTGAACGTTTACGGTTATTGTTACGTGGAGGCCCACTACGACGGTTATTATTGTTGCCCCTGCGGTTATTGGTCGCCGGGCGACGAGCCAGACGTTTAGGTGCAGGCAAATCCGTCAATAAAGCGTCACTGTTGTATTTACTTACCGGAATACTGTGGCCGATATATTCCTCAATGGCCGGTAAATTCAGTGCATATTCTTCACATGCCAGGCTGATAGAGTGTCCACTGGCACCCGCTCTGCCGGTACGACCAATCCGGTGTACGTAATCTTCACGATCATCCGGTAAATCGTAGTTAAACACATGGGTCACTTCCGGAATGTGTAACCCCCGGGCTGCGACATCGGTAGCCACCAGAATGTCCAGCTGACCTTTAGTAAAGTCTTCCAGAATCCGCAGGCGCTTTTTCTGTGGTACATCACCGGTTAACAGGCCGACACGATGGCCGTCTGCAGCCAGATGTCCCCAGACATCTTCACAACGATGTTTGGTATTGGCGAAAATAATCGCACGGTCTGGCCACTCTTCTTCTACCAGGGATTGCAGTAAGCGCATCTTCTCTTCGTTAGAAGGGTAGAACAGCTCTTCTTTTATGCGGTGACCTGTTTTCTGTTCAGGTTCAACTTCGACATATTCTGCGTTATTCATATGCTCAAATGCCAGTTCCCGTACCCGCCATGACAGGGTGGCAGAGAACAGCATGTTCAGTCGCTGATTCGCCGCAGGCATACGGCGGAACAACCAACGGATATCTTTGATAAAGCCCAGGTCGAACATACGATCGGCTTCATCCAGCACCACCACCTGAATGGCGCTCAGGTCGATGTAGTTCTGTTTGGCGTAATCGATCAACCGTCCGGTGGTGCCAATCAGAATATCTACACCCTGTTCAAGGACTTTCAGTTGCTTATCATAGCCATCTCCGCCATAGGCCAGGCCGAGTCGCAACCCGGTGTTATCTGCCAAAGGCTCGGCATCAGCATGGATCTGCACCGCCAGTTCGCGGGTGGGAGCCATAATTAATGCCCGAGGCTGATTCACTTTGTGGCCTTCAGCCACCGGATGAGACAGCAAATAATGGAACGTTGACGTCAGGAACGCCATCGTTTTGCCCGTACCGGTTTGCGCCTGACCCGCGATATCATGCCCTGAAAGGGTATAAGGCAGTGCTAATGCCTGAATCGGTGTACAGTACTGAAATCCTTTATTATCAAGGGCTTCAACTACCTTAGGGTGCAGGGCGAAGTCGGAAAACTTCTTTTCTGTTAAGTGTGTTTTGCTCATAGTGTGGTAGAATATCAGCTTAATGTCGCTTTACGAAAGCGTATCCAATGAAATAAAGTCAACTAACGTTGATTCATTATACGCCAATTCGCCAGGCATAATTCTGTGGAGCAAAATATGAGCAGCGATAAAATCGTTCACTTGACCGACAACAGTTTCGAAACCGACGTCCTGAAAGCTGACGGTGTGACACTGGTAGATTTCTGGGCTGAATGGTGCGGCCCTTGCAAAATGATCGCGCCAATTCTGGATGAAGTTGCCGAAGAGTATCAGGGCAAACTCACAGTCGCGAAACTGAATATTGATGACAACCCGGGCACTGCGCCTAAGTATGGCATCCGTGGTATTCCGACCCTGCTGTTGTTTAAAGATGGCGAAGTCGCGGCCACTAAAGTGGGTGCTTTATCTAAAGGTCAGCTGAAAGAGTTCCTGAACGCTAACCTGGGCTAATGATGCCCCCGGACGCCAGTGGTGGTTTATTTTTGTGCTATCACTGGACGTCTGCATTTTGTCGTGCTAAGTTATCCCCACTGCATTACGCTCTTACCAGTAGTCAGAATCTAAGATTTCCTTTGTTAAGCCAGTCTGTGTTTCCATTTAGATGGATTAACAATCCGGTGGTTTACCACCACGTCGCATCAAGGCCGTCTCGTCATAGTCTGTCGCTGTTTAATAACGACTCCATTGTCGAGTTCAGAATTAGTATGTTTCTATTTACAGGCATGGATTTTAGCCATACCACTCATGACTAACATTTCGAGTAACACCCCGAGTCAAGAACCCATCACTATGAATCTTACCGAACTAAAAAATACGCCGGTGTCTGAGCTGATTACTCTCGGCGAAAATATGGGGTTGGAAAACCTCGCGCGTATGCGCAAACAGGACATTATTTTTGCCATCCTTAAGCAGCATGCAAAGAGTGGCGAAGACATCTTTGGTGATGGTGTGCTGGAGATATTACAGGATGGATTTGGTTTCCTCCGTTCAGCCGACAGCTCCTACCTGGCAGGCCCGGATGATATTTATGTCTCACCCAGCCAGATTCGTCGTTTCAACCTGCGCACAGGTGACACCATCGCCGGAAAAATTCGTCCGCCAAAAGAAGGCGAACGCTATTTTGCCCTGCTGAAAGTCAACGAAGTCAACTACGACAAGCCCGAAAACGCCCGTAATAAAATCCTGTTTGAAAACCTTACCCCTCTGCATGCCAATAACCGCCTGCGGATGGAGCGTGGTAATGGGTCGACAGAAGATATTACTGCCCGCGTTCTGGACCTGGCATCACCCATTGGTCGTGGTCAGCGTGGCCTGATTGTTGCACCGCCGAAAGCCGGTAAAACCATGCTGCTGCAGAACATCGCTCAGAGCCTTGCGTATAATTACCCTGATTGCGAGCTGATGGTACTGCTGATTGACGAACGTCCTGAAGAAGTTACCGAGATGCAGCGTCTGGTAAAAGGTGAAGTCGTTGCTTCAACCTTTGACGAACCTGCTTCCCGTCACGTACAGGTTGCCGAAATGGTGATCGAAAAGGCCAAGCGTTTGGTCGAGCACAAAAAAGATGTCATCATCCTGCTGGACTCTATTACCCGTCTGGCTCGTGCCTATAATACCGTGGTTCCGGCTTCAGGTAAGGTACTGACCGGGGGTGTGGATGCTAATGCCCTGCATCGTCCTAAGCGTTTCTTTGGTGCGGCACGTAATGTGGAAGAGGGCGGAAGCCTGACCATTATCGCCACTGCACTGGTGGATACTGGCTCTAAAATGGATGAAGTTATCTATGAAGAGTTTAAAGGTACCGGCAACATGGAACTGCATCTGTCACGTAAAATCGCTGAAAAACGTGTTTTCCCTGCCATCGACTATAATCGTTCAGGAACACGTAAAGAAGAGTTGCTGACAACGCCGGAAGAACTGCAGAAAATGTGGATTCTGCGTAAAATTATCCACCCGATGGGTGAGATTGATGCCATGGAATTCCTGATTAACAAGCTGGCGATGACGAAAACTAACGAAGAATTCTTCGATATGATGAAACGCTCGTAACCGAGAGTGCATCACACCGAATTAGGAATTTTTTGAAAGTAGCAAAACGCCACGTGATTACGTGGCGTTTTTGTTGTTCAGGCTATAGCATTATCAGGGACAAGGGACTTTGTGAAGGAATTACACATGCAGATAATACTATTAACACGGAACCACGCGGGTAGCACAGAACTCACCACCTGAATCAGGATAAAAACTTAAGAACCGATTTCCTTAGTGAGTTTTCTGACTGAGAGCGTGGAATGTGAATTTACTCAATATGAGTACTGAACTTGGACTAACTTTCCTGTTTTCGCTGGTCTTTTTGTTCTTTGCCCGCAAAATAGCCCAAAAAGTTGGTTTGATGGATAAACCGGACTCCCGAAAACGTCATCAGGGTGCAGTGCCTCTGGTCGGTGGTATTTCGGTATTTGCCGGTATTTGTTTTGCACTGATCCTGACCAGTAGCTATCAGCCGCATGTGGTTCTGTACCTGTGTTGCTCCGGAGTCCTGGTTCTGGTGGGGGCACTGGATGATCGCTACGATATCAGTGTGAAGTTGCGCGCGGTTGTTCAGGCGTTTGTCGCCATTGTGATGATATCCGGCGCTAACCATTATCTGGTCAGTTTTGGCTATATACTGGGGCCCGTTGAACTGAATGTCGGACCTTTCGGTTATCTTTTGACCTTGTTTGCGGTCTGGGCAGCTATTAATGCTTTCAACATGGTGGATGGCATCGACGGTTTACTCGGTGGACTGTCTTCTGTCAGCTTCTGTGCTTTAGGTATCCTTCTTTATCTGAAAGGGCAACTGAGCCTGGCGTTCTGGTGCTTTGCGATGATAGCCGCTACTCTTCCCTATATTTTACTCAATCTGGGTCTCCTGGGTCACCGCTATAAAGTGTTTATGGGCGATGCCGGCAGTACCATGATCGGTTTTACGGTCATCTGGTTGTTACTGCAAACTACCCAGGGAGAGAATCATGACCTTCGCCCGGTGACGGCGCTATGGATTATTGCTATCCCACTGATGGACATGGTGGCGATTATGTACCGGCGGCTGCATAAAGGAATGAGCCCGTTTTCTGCCGATCGCCAGCATATTCATCATCTGATCATGCGGGCCGGTTTTACTTCCCGTCAGGCCTTCGTACTGATTACCCTTTCCGCTGCATTGCTGGCGGCTATCGGGGTCATTGGCGAGTGTGTGTCCTGGATACCAGAATGGATCATGATGCTGCTGTTTTTGGTTGCATTTTCAGTCTACGGTTATTGCCTTAAACATGCGTGGCGGGTAGTCCGTCTGGTCCGCAGAATTAAACGCCGCTGGTATAATTTCCGCCATGCCCGCGAAAATCAGATTTAACCCCGGTTTCTATTGCGATAAGGATCTACCCGTTATGGAGTCTCCCTCTGTGGAAAATGAATTAAACGTTCCACTCCTGGTCAGTCGGTTGTGGCGGGGAAAAGGATGGATCATTGGTCTGGCGGCAGCCGGATTATTGTTAGCCTTTGGCTATGCGCAATGGGCGACTCAGGTGTGGAGTGCCACAGCGATTGTCGATCATCCTTCGGTCAGCCAGATAGCGCCTTATTACACTCAGCGTCAGCTACTCGCGACTCTGGAAGACAGTAATGCGCCTCCCCCTGCGGCCTCATCCGTGACTGATGAAGCTTATCAGGAGTTTTTATTACAACTATCGTCCTGGGACAGTCGCCGGGATTTCTGGCTACAGTCACAGTATTTTCGTCGGCAACTTACTGGTCATGAAGCTCAGCGTGCGGTAATCCTTAACAAGCTTATCGGCAATATCCGCTTACAGGCCGCTGAGCCGGTCCGCGGCACCCGAGATACACTGATCTTGCTGGCAGATAATGCTGCGGATTCGGCCCGGTTACTTAGCCAGTATGTACAGTTTGCCAGTCAGCGGGCTATCCGCAGTCTGAACAGTAACCTCAGTGAAGAGTGGCGGAATGCCTGGCAGTTACGTCAGACTGAGCTTATCAGGCAGAAGGTCGCCGTGGATGCTTTACAGAGTCAGGCTGCTGACAGCGACGGGGGCTCTGATAAGGGAGGGGCTGCCCTTGCTTCAGGTTATCTGCAGAATAAAGCGTTACTGGAAAACCTGAGACCGGCACCGGCGTTGTCTGATGATATTCAGACATGGCGCTACCTGCGTTCACCGGAACCCCCGGTGAGCCCGGAAAGTCCGCGTTTGTTACTATTAATGGCACTGTGGGGAATGACAGGAGTATTTATCGGGGCGGTTATCGCCATTGCTCGCCGGTAAGTGATCATATGTCAGCAGACAGATATCCGGAAAATAAGGAATCCTGTGTGAAAGTATTAACGGTCTTTGGCACGCGCCCCGAAGCGATAAAAATGGCCCCTCTGGTCCGCGCGCTGGCCGCGGATAACGAGATTAATGCGCGGTTGTGTGTAACAGCGCAACACCGGGAAATGCTCGATCAGGTCCTGAGATTATTTAGTCTGCAACCCGATTTTGATTTAGATATTATGCGGCCCGGGCAGGATCTGACGGCACTGACCTGCCGTATACTGCAAGGGATGCAACAGGTTCTTTCAGACTTTCGTCCGGATATTGTGCTGGTGCATGGTGATACCACCACGACGATGGCGGTCAGTCTGGCGGCCTACTATCAGCGAATCACTATCGGACATGTGGAAGCAGGTTTGCGAACCGGCAATCTGCTGTCGCCATGGCCGGAAGAGGGGAACCGGAAGGTTGCCGGGCATCTTGCTCGCTTCCACTTTGCGCCTACGGAACGCTCGCGACAAAATTTGTTGCGGGAAAATATCGCCGCGCAACAGATCTTTGTGACCGGGAATACAGTGATTGATGCATTGCTGTGGGTCAGGGATAAAATCTGCCAGGATAAGGTACTCAGCCAGCAACTGGCGGCGAGTTATCCGTTTCTTGAAACCGGGCGGCCTATGATCCTTGTTACCGGTCATCGGCGTGAAAGCTTTGGTGGAGGATTTGAACGTATCTGCGGTGCTCTGGCAGAACTTGCTGCTCGCCACCCTCAGGTGCAAATCGTCTATCCGGTACACCTTAATCCGAATGTCCATACCCCGGTAAAGCGGATACTCAGTGGGGTCAGCAATATTTATCTTATTGAACCCCAGGAATACCTGCCTTTTGTCTGGCTGATGAATAAAGCCCACCTGATTCTGACGGATTCCGGCGGAATACAGGAGGAAGCTCCGGCATTAGGGATTCCGGTGCTGGTAATGCGTGACACTACTGAGCGTCCGGAGGCGGTGGATGCCGGAACCGTACGGTTAGTCGGAACGGACAGCGACAAAATCGTCGCGGAAGCTTCGCGATTATTACAGCACTCCGATGCCTGGCGGCAGATGAGCCGGGCCCATAACCCTTACGGGGACGGGCAGGCCTGTCGGGAAATTATAAAGATATTAAAACAGCACAGAGTACATTTATGAGTTTTAAGACAATTTCTGTTGTCGGTCTGGGCTATATCGGCCTGCCAACAGCAGCAGTGCTTGCCTCTGAGAAAACTAGTGTCGTTGGCGTCGATGTTAATCCACAGACTGTGGATATTATTAACCGCGGCGAAATACATATTGTGGAACCCTGTCTGGCTCAGAAAGTGGCAGAAGCGGTGGCCGGAGGATATTTACGGGCATCGACTACCCCACAACCGGCCGATGCGTTCCTGATTGCGGTACCTACGCCATTTCGCTCTGAATATCAGCCCGAGTTAAGTTATGTTCGTGCTGCGGCAGAGTCTGTTGCCGGGGTCCTGAAGAAAGGAGATCTGGTCATACTCGAGTCTACCTGTCCGGTGGGAACGACCGGTCAGATGGCGGATTGGCTGGCAGTTCTTCGCCCGGACCTGATGTTCCCGCAGCATAGCGAACAGCCAGATATTCATATTGCTTATTGCCCGGAACGGGTATTGCCCGGCAAAATAATGAGTGAACTGGTCAACAATGACCGTGTTATTGGAGGCATGACTCCCGCATGTTCCGCCAGGGCTCGTCAGTTATATCAACTGTTTGTTCGCGGGGATTGCATCGTCACCGATGACCGTACTGCCGAAATGTGTAAACTGACTGAGAATAGCTTTCGGGATGTCAATATTGCTTTTGCTAACGAACTGTCGATGATTTGTCATGAACAGCAGATCAATGTATGGCAACTGATTGCCCTGGCAAACCGTCATCCACGGGTGAATATCCTGCAGCCAGGCCCTGGCGTCGGGGGTCATTGTATTGCTGTCGATCCCTGGTTTATTGTGGCTCAGAATCCACAGCAGAGCCGGTTGATACGCACGGCGCGCGAGGTTAATGACAGTAAGCCTGGCTGGGTGATGGATCAGGTAAAGCAGCAGTTGGCTGATTGCCTCAACGCAACATCACAACGTGCCTCTGAGATTACCATTGCCTGTTTTGGACTGGCTTTTAAAGCAGATATTGATGATTTACGCGAAAGTCCGGCGCTGAATGTGGTACAGATGATTAGCCGGTGGCACCAGGGTCAGGTGTTAGCCGTAGAGCCGAATATTACGCAGTTGCCATCTTCACTGGCAGATGAGGTTACACTGGCCGACAGTGAAACTGCCCTGCAACAGGCAGATATTCTCGTCTTGCTGGTTGATCACCGACAATTCAAAACGATTGACCCGCAACGTTTGGCCGGACGCCGGGTAGTTGATACCCGCGGTCTGTGGAAATAACGCGGGAACGGGGCAGTGAAGGCTGAAGGGCAGTTATCGGAGGCTGAAATGCAAATAAATGGCAGTGTTATGCCGCTCGATTGGGAATCAGAGTTTTTTGGTTATCCTATCGGCCGCCTGATCCCGGGCGGTAGTCAATCGTTACAGGTCGGGGAATTAAATCACTATCGCTTGCTGCAGGCCAGAATCGCGGCAGAAGATCATTCCGGGCTGGCGATTGCTAATCAGCTGGGTTTCCAGTTGGCAGAGGGGGAAGCGGGTCTGGTTCTGGCTATTTTACAAACCGAACGTCAGCCTGGCATCCGTATTGCCCGTGAAGGCCAGATCCCGGAATTACGCCAGGTAGCCTCACAAGCGTTTACGCAAAGTCGTTTCCGTGCCCCATGGTTCAGTAGTGCCGATTGCCAGCGGTTTTATGCTCAATGGGTAGAGAACGCTGTTAACGGACGATTCGATGACCAGTGTCTGGTGGCTTTTGGAGCCGGCGGAGAGTTGCAGGGATTTGTGTCGGTCCGGGAAACTGGTGAAGATGCACGTATCGGATTGCTGGCGGTGGTCCCGGAAGCCAGGGGAAAAGGTATTGGTCAGCGACTGTTGTATGCCGCTGCCGACTGGGGCAGAGTCAGACGTCTCCGGCATCTGCATATTACCACTCAGTTGAGTAACGTGGTGGCAATGCGTCTCTATCTGCGTAGTGGTGCACGGCTGGAAAATACTGCCTATTGGCTATACAGGAAAACAGATGATTCCCTTTAATTCACCTCCGGTCACCGGCAGCGAAATAGAATATATGCAGTCGGCGATGTCCAGTGGCAAGCTGAGTGGCGACGGTGGTTTCACCCGCCGCTGCCAGCAATGGATGGAGCAGCGTTTTGGCAGCCATAAGGTGCTGTTGACCCCGTCCTGCACCGCGTCGCTGGAGATGGCCGCATTACTGATTGATATTGTACCCGGCGATGAAGTGATCATGCCAAGTTACACCTTTGTCTCCACGGCTAATGCTTTTGTGCTGCGCGGGGCGAAAGTGGTCTTTGTTGATATCCGCCCGGATACGCTGAATATTGATGAGACCCTGATTGAAGCGGCGATAACTGCAAAGACCCGTGCAGTGGTGGTGGTGCATTATGCCGGGGTCGCCTGTGAGATGGACAGTATTGTCAGCCTGTGTGAAAAGCACCATCTGTATCTGATAGAGGACGCAGCACAGGCAGTGATGTCTTCCTACAAAGGCAGGCCATTGGGGACCATCGGTCATATCGGTTGTTTCAGCTTTCACGAAACTAAAAACTATACTGCCGGCGGGGAAGGTGGTGCGACTCTGATCAATGATGTATCGCTGGTTGCCAGAGCGGAAATTATCCGTGAGAAGGGCACTAACCGTAGCCAGTTTTTCCGTGGACAGACCGATAAGTATACCTGGCGTGATATGGGTTCCAGCTATCTGATGTCTGATTTGCAGGCGGCTTACCTGTGGGCCCAACTGGAAGCTGCTGAACAGATTAATCAGCGGCGCCTGACACTCTGGGAACAGTATTACCAGGCATTATTACCGCTTGAGCAGCAGGGAAGACTGCTACTGCCATCGGTGCCTGAAAACTGTAACCACAATGCTCATATGTTTTATATCCGGCTGGCAGATAACTCCGTCCGTACCCGTTTAATTGACTGGATGAAAGAAGCCGATATTTTAGCGGTATTCCATTATATTCCGCTGCACAGTTCCCCTGCCGGGCAACAGTACGGGCGTTTTCATGGTCCGGACCGTTTTACCACTGTAGAAAGTGAACGACTGCTGCGTTTACCGCTGTTTTATAATCTGTCTGATAATAATCAGAAAACGGTTATTAGTTCCCTGATGAGTTTTCTGCACTAATGTCGCTGGCAAAAGCCTCCGTCTGGACCTCATTTTCGACGCTTATCAAAATCCTGGCCGGGCTGCTGGTCGTTAAGCTGCTGGCTGTCAGTTATGGCCCGGAGGGGATAGGTCTGGCGGGTAACTTTCGCCAAATGGTGACGGTGCTGGGCGTGCTGGCCGGCGCAGGGATATTTAACGGAGTGACACGTTATGTGGCTGAATATCAGGATCAGCCCGTCAGACTGCAGGCTCTGACCGCGACATCTTCGTCCATTATTATTGGTTCTTCACTTCTGCTGTGCGTGGTATTTAGCCTGGCGGCGGAACCAATCAGCGAGCTACTGTTTGGCAGCGACCACTACCGGCAGGTGATTCGGATAGTGGCTTTCCTGCAAGCGGGTATTGCATGGGCTAACTTGCTGCAGGCACAGCTTAAGGGGTACCGAAATGCGCGGGCCAATGCTCTGGTCGTTGCCGGAGGCAGCCTGCTCGGTGTGGCAGGGTATCTGCTCTGTTGGCTGGCGGGGGGCTACTCCGGGGCACTGGCCGGAATCGCTCTGGTGCCGGCTATCAGCCTGTTACCAGCGATTGCTCTGCTTAAGTCAGGTACGACCCTGCAATGGCGCTGGTTTATTCCGCATTGGGACTCCCGGCTGGCTGCTTTGTTATTCAGGTATACACTGATGTCACTGATGACTGCCATCACTCTTCCGGTGGCGTGGATTATTATGCGTAACCTGCTGGCAGCACATGCGGGCTGGCAACAGGTGGGATTGTGGCAGGGGGTAAGTAGCATCTCAGATGCCTGGCTGCAATTTATTACCGCGACCTTTAGTGTCTGGCTGTTGCCGACTCTGGCTAAACAAAGTGATAAACAGGCGACCGGGCGCGTGATTTTTCGCGCATTGCGATTTGTCATGCCGGTGGTCGCTGGTGTGGCATTACTGGTCTGGTTTTTGCGGGATGTTGCTATCTGGCTGCTATTTACTGCGAAGTTCGCCGCAATGCGCGATCTGTTTATCTGGCAACTGACCGGTGACTTTTTTAAGGTCGGTGCTTACGTATTTGGTTACCTGGTGATTGCCAAAGCCTCTTTACGTTTTTATTTGCTCACCGAGCTGAGCCAGTTTGTGTTGCTGCTTGCCAGTGCCAGCTGGCTGATTCCAGTGCACGGTGTTAGCGGGGCAGTGCAGGCCTATTGTCTGACTTATATGCTCTATTTTGCCCTCTGTGGGGCGGTGTTTATGTATTGGTACCGAAAATGACAAGCTTAATTCATCTGCTCGGATCGGATATTCCGCATCATAACCTGACGGTACTGCGTTTCTTTGACCAGCAGTTGTCGGTGCAGATACCCACCGCGAGTCGCCGAAAATTTATGGTGGTCGCTCAGGATGCTCAGTCAGTTGCGGAGTTTACTGCGCTGGATGTGCAGGTATTCCCCGATAAAAAAAGCCTGGCAAAGGCCGTGGTGAGGCTGGCGAACAACCGGCAACAACAA
Source organism: Tatumella sp. UBA2305 (assembly GCF_002345795.1). Taxonomy (NCBI): domain Bacteria; kingdom Pseudomonadati; phylum Pseudomonadota; class Gammaproteobacteria; order Enterobacterales; family Erwiniaceae; genus Tatumella; species Tatumella sp. UBA2305. Next base: position 58,615 of record NZ_DDVT01000010.1, on the reverse strand, counting down.
TTTTTCTGCCATGGTCAGTTTAATCCCTGGCTGTGGCTGGCTTTAGTCAGCCGTAACATTGGCCGCCATCAGTTACACTGGCATATCTGGGGGGCTGATTTGTATGAGGATTCCCGGCAACTACGTTTTCGTCTGTTTTATCTGTTACGCCGTATGGCCCACAAGCGGATAGCCAGTGTCTGGGCGACCAGGGGAGATATCAGTCATTTCCGTCAGCGTGTGACTTCGGTACCGGCTTCATTGCTCTATTTTCCAGCCCGTATGCCATCATTTTCCCCGCAAGTCGCACTGAAGGAAAATGAGCTACCACTGACCATTTTACTGGGAAATTCAGGAGACCCGACCAACCGTCATGCAGAAGCACTGGCCGATATCCGGCAGCAGTTCGGTCAGCAGATACGGGTCATCGTGCCTATGGGGTATCCGACGGGTAATGAGGCCTATATTGCCCGGGTCAGGTCCGTGGCGGAACACTATTTTCCTGACGGTCAGGTGACATTGCTCACCGATACTCTGGATTTTCCGGCTTATCTGGCGTTACTGGATAGCTGCCGGTTAGGCTATTTTATTTTTAAACGCCAGCAGGGAATTGGTACTCTTTGTCTGTTGATTGAGAAAAATATTCCGTTTGTGGTCAGCCGTGACAATCCGTTCTGGCAGGATTTGACCGAACAGCAACTGCCGGTATTATTCCGCGGAGATGACCTGACGGCGGCGGCAATTGACGAAGCCCGGCGTCAGCTGGCCGGTTGCGATAAAACAGCCATCGCGTTTCTTGCACCGGGGTATCTGGAAGGATGGCAGCAGATGCTGTCACAGCTGGAACAGGAGGTAGCGTCATGAATTTATTACAGCTGTCCGGTCTCTCGGTCGTCTACCTCTGTTGCCTGGCCTTTGTACTGGTGCTGGCAGGGAAAGAGTTCCGCCGGGAACGGTTTAACTTCCATCTTTTCTTTACCCTACTGTTTTTACTGACCTTTTATTTCGGCTTTCCGCTGACCTGTCTGTTGGTGTTCTGTTTTGATACTCCGGTAGTTGCCCCCGAATATTTACTGGCTGCGCTGTTGTCGGCGACCGGTTTCTACGGAGTTTATTATCTGAGTTATAAGCTTAAATTTCGCCGCCCGGCAGTCGCCACCGCCCCCCCGTTATTCAGTATGAACAGGGTTGAGACTCTGATTTTTTGCAGCCTGCTGGCGCTGATTGCTATTGGTACCGTCGGTGTATTCTTTATGCATAACGGGTTCCTGTTGTTTCGGTTAAGTTCCTATAGCCAGATATTTTCCAGCCAGGTTTCCGGAGTGGCACTGAAGCGGTTTTTCTACTTCTTTATCCCGGCAATGTTAATTGTCTATTTCCTCAAACCGACCCGTAAAAACTGGTTAATTTTCCTGGGTTATACGGTCAGTTTTGGATTGCTGACTTATCTAATCGTTGGCGGTACCCGGGCCAATATTATTATCGCGTTCGCTCTGTTTTTGTTTATTGGTATTACCCGGGGCTGGATTAATCTGACCATGCTGGTATCGGCGGGTGTGCTTTCGGTACTGGGGATGTTCTGGCTGGCATTGCGCCGTTATAACCTGCAGGTCTCCGGCGATGAGGCGTTCCATACTTTTTTGTATCTCACGCGCGATACTTTTTCTCCGTGGGAAAACCTTGCCCTGCTGTTGAGTCATTATCACCGCATTGAGTTCCAGGGGCTGGCGCCTATGTGGCGGGATTTCTATGTATTTATTCCCTCCTGGCTGTGGCCTGGACGCCCTTCTGAGGTGCTGAATAGTGCTAATTACTTTACCTGGGATGTGTTGCATAACCATTCCGGGCTGGCGATTTCACCGACACTGATTGGTTCGCTGGTGGTGATGGGGGGGGCATGGCTGCTGATACCCGGGGCGGTGCTGGTGGGATTCATCATCCGGGGCTTCGATTATATTTATCGCCGCGCGATGCAAGAGTCCAATCGTTACACTGCTGCCGTACTTAACAGTTTTTGTTTTGGCGCTATTTTCAACCTGATAGTTCTGGCACGGGAAGGGCTGGATGCCTTCGGGTCCAGAATTGTGTTCTTTAGTGTTATTTTTCTGTTCTGCCTGGTGATGGCTAAAGTGCTGTTCTGGTTGCTGGACAGTGTGGGTGTTATTCGGCAACGTGAACCCTCAGTGACAGACACATTATTAACCTTTAAAAATCAATAACCGCTGGATTGTGGAAAGTGATGAAAAAATACCCTGGTTCCCCTCCGTACCGGATTCGGGGGGTGTCGCTTTATGGATTCCGTTCAGTGAAACAGTTTGCTGATTTCCTGTTGCTGCCGGATAAGCCCCGCAGAGGGATGCTGGTAGCGATAAATGCGGAAAAGATACTCTCGGCCGAAAAAGATCCGTTACTTCGGGACATTCTGTCTGAGGCCGAATTTAACTATGCTGACGGGATCAGTATCGTCCGTTCAGTCAGAAAAAAGTATCCAGGCAGTGATATCCAGAGAGTTGCCGGAGTCGATTTGTGGCAGGAACTCATTCAGCAGGCCGCAGAACGGCAGATACCGGTGTATCTGCTCGGTGGAAAGCCGGAAGTGTTAAGACAAACCTGCGATAAATTACACCGGCTTTGGCCGCTTAACATTGCTGGCAGCCAGGATGGTTATTTTACTGAGCAGCAGACAGAGGCTGTTATTCAGAATATTGCAGAAAGTGGCGCTAAAATTGTCACGGTAGCGATGGGGTCACCGCGGCAGGAGTTATTTATTCGTCGTTGCCGGGCGGTATATCCCGATGCCTTGTATATGGGGGTCGGAGGGACTTACGATGTTTTCTGTGGTGTTGTAAAGCGGGCTCCGGCAATCTGGCAGCAACTGGGTCTGGAGTGGCTATATCGCCTGATAAAACAACCCTCACGCTGGCGACGGCAGTGGCAATTGCTGCGTTATCAAAAGTACCACTGGCGTGGCGATTTGTAGTGACGGAGATTATTCCGGTGTAAAAGTTGCTCAGTATGCTGGATCTTCAGTCAAACTGCGCAAACGATAAGCAAATGAATAATTTTATTAAAAAAGCACTAGACAGGATTAGCTCAACCCCGTAATATCCGCATCCGCAACGGCGCTAAGCGCCCGTAGCTCAGCTGGATAGAGCGCTGCCCTCCGGAGGCAGAGGTCTCAGGTTCGAATCCTGTCGGGCGCACCATTTTTGGTTAGCGTAAGAGCTGCGGTGATTTACCGCGAGAGTAGTAAAGGTGTTTTTAGCTACGTTGTAAGCAGTAAGAAAAATATGGTGGCTATAGCTCAGTTGGTAGAGCCCTGGATTGTGATTCCAGTTGTCGTGGGTTCGAGTCCCATTAGCCACCCCATTTTTTGCCGGATATGCGAAGGTGGCGGAATTGGTAGACGCGCTAGCTTCAGGTGTTAGTGTCTTAACGGACGTGAGGGTTCAAGTCCCTCTCTTCGCACCAGGTAAAAAATGCAGAGGTAAGCAGTATTTCGGCGAGTAGCGCAGCTTGGT
>NZ_DDVT01000010.1:0-55085 GCF_002345795.1 Tatumella sp. UBA2305 | reverse complement strand
CCCGCAGGGGCATCATCCTCTCCCGCCATCCAATTTTGAAGAAACCCGCTTTTTGGACTGAACCCATAGAGTTAGCCATCAGAAAAAAACAAAATATTCAGATACCACCTGAAACCGCGTAAGCAGGTGTTTTTTGAAACTATTCTTGTTATAAGTGTGAATACCAAATATCAGCAAAACCACTGCCAGTGAACAGGGTTGTAGTCATTATTCTCAACACTATTACGGTCCCGGGTTTCGGCCTGCTAATGAGGGCTGGCAAGGTTTTTATCCACCAGATAACAGGATGATATAGTTATGCACCTGAATCACCCGCACGATGCTCCGCCTGCCGATACCACAGACTTTAGCCAGTTTTTAGCGGTGGATATTCGCATCGGCACTATCCTTTCTGCTGAAGCCTTTCCCGAAGCGCGTAAACCGGCCTACAAACTGACTATCGATTTTGGTCCCGGGGTCGGGGTAAGGCGCTCGAGTGCACAAATCACAAAACATTATCAGTTACAGGATCTGGCTGGCCGACGTGTAGCTGCGGTGGTTAATTTTCCACCACGGCAGATAGGCAAGTTTATGTCCGAGGTGCTGACCTTAGGATTTCCTGATGCAGAAGGCGAAGTGGTGTTGTTTGCACCTGATAAAGATGTCCCTGACGGAAGCAGGCTTTTCTGAATGATAAGCCTCTTATATCGGGGACTTCTCCGTTAAGTCAGCGTTTGTTATCTGCCGTGTCAGGCACCGTGGGTATTACCGTATATATTCAGGATCTGAAATACCGATAAGTAATGAAATGACGGAGCGATTATGTCCGTGGATCTCAATGGATTTATCAGTATTCCGCCGCCAGGCAGAATACAGCCAGTGTTTACTACAACAGTGGCTGATGTGGTTAGCCGGTTAAAAAGTCAATTCCCAACGCTTATCCATAGTCTCTATGTTTATGGCAGCGTTGCGCAGGGAAAAGCATTGCCAGGGCGGTCAGATCTCGACTTAACGGTGATTTTCACAACTCAGCCGGATGCAGCCGCGTTGCAGCAGCTTGAGGCTCTTCAGGTCATTCTGGAAAGTACTCATCCAGAGGTGAGTAAAATCGATTTTGATTGCGGTGTACTGGTAGAGGTACTGAAATTTGAAAACCGTCTTAGCTGGGGATATTGGCTGAAACATCACTGTGTCTGCGTATACGGTGACGATTTAAGTCTGCATTTCGGGCTGTTTCGGCCTTCACCAGCCATTGCTCTGGCGGTGAACGGTGACTTTATGGCTGTCATACACAGACTGGCAAGCCAGATCCGGGAAACGGATGATCCTGCCCGGCAGAGGCAATGGCTGAGAGCTGCGGCCAGAAAAGCCATTCGGGCGACCAGTATTCTGCGCGGTCCTGAAGATACTGACTGGCCGGATACTCTGCAGCAACATGCAGAAAAGTTTATGACCCGCTATCCACAACACTCCGTAGCTACCCTGACGTTACTGGATCTCTGTACCGTCTTTGACGGAGATATCTGCCAGGACTGTGAAACCATTCTGGCATTCGCCCGTCGGCTGCAACAGGAGTCCGCAGGCAGGATACCCCGTAGTTCAGATACAGAAAACCATGCTCTCTAAAATATCCTCAGGCAGAGTGCAGCACTCCGGAAATATTCAGCCATAGCTGCTGTAACCGTGGGCTGATCTGTGGATGGTCGATTAACTGCTGTTCTGTGATATCAGGTAATACATAACGGCAATCCAGTGATGCCGAAGGACTACAGGTCTCAGAAAGCACTCCCCCCATCACGGTGATAATTTCCCGTAAATGTCCCTGCGCAAGGTCAGTACGCGGCGAGAGGTTTGGCAGGGCAACGGGTTTGTCGAGGAATTCTCCACTGCTCACCAGCCAGTCGAGGGAGTTTTTGAACGCCCCGCTGATCCCATGTGCGTATTCAGGGCTGACGATTAAAAATAAATCTGCCTGCCGTAATTCCTGTCGCCACCGGGTGACTATTTCTGGTGGGGTATCTTCCAGATCAGGATTAAACAACGGAAGTTTTCCTGGCAATGAACTGATTTCAAAACAGATATCTTGTGGACAGATCAAGGCCATAGCACGCAGGAAAAGGCTGTTTAATGAACTTTTACGTAAACTTCCGGAAATACCGATAACTTTAAACATGCAGTAGTCTCTGCAAAACAGGGCTCCAGCTCACCGCGCGGGCCCGAAGGAAAGTCAGCCCACAGCATACTAATCGACAACTGTCGCTGTAAAGGCACAGTTTTCATAGCGGATTGTCGCTGGATGAAGACATTTATCCTTTTGAAACTTATAAGCTATTCAAATAAGGAGGGGAGGTTGTCGCCAGGGGGTGACGATTCTTCGATAGTTTTGGCTTCTGAATATGATTTGCTTTGCGGTGAATATTTATTTATATCATTAAATTCAGTGAGATATATATTTTTATTTTTTTTAAAGATGTTCTGGCACTGATCATGCAATAGTAAAGCTGTAGATGCTCATTCTGTTTTTTTATGTCTGCCGCTGGCAACATAATCCCTGGAATGATGCAGAGCCCTTTACCGATACCTGTTATCTGCCATCTCACAAATTATTGATGAGAGCTTCAGATATTACGTTGAGTCTGGTATCAGCTGTTGTCTGTCGACCTGATTTTACACCTGCCTGGTTGCAGGTGTTTTTTTTGCCAAAAAAAAGCGCCTGTCAAAGGCGCTTCCTTTTGTAAGAGTTACTACTGTTCCGGATTTTGTTTCAGTGTTAACAACAGGCCTTCACGTCGCATGCGGGCGGCTTCTTCCGGGCGGCCAATTTTGTCATAACAATCGGCCAGCCAGGCATAGTCAAAACCATCAGGACGCTGTTTCAGGGCCAGGGAGAAAGCATCGGCAGCCTCCTGCCATTTAGCCTGACGCATCAGCATCTGTCCCAGGGTACTGTTCAGCAACGGGGTGGCACCATGTTGTTTAATCTGCTGGCGTAACGCTTTTTCCAGAGGCTCAGGCTGCGGACTGTTAATCCTGGGCAGTAGCAGAATCAGGCGTTCGTCATACTGACGCTTCAGTCCGGTTAGCACAATTTCCTGGGCCATCATTGGATCATTACACTCGATCAGATGGTTTGCCATCGCCACCTGCAAGGAAATATCCTGGCGTGTCTTACGACTCTGGTTCTTCCACCACTGTTTAAGCCCTTCGCTGCCTTGTTCTGCCATTGCCTGATTCATCATGCCAAGCCAGGCCCGCTCACGTAAATCCTGTAAATGCTGTTCGTTACCGGTTTGTACCTTCTCCATGGATGGCAGAATATCCAGTAATGCCCGCCAGGCTCCGGTATTGAGATAAGCCTGTTCAGCCAGACGCAGGACTTCAGGATGGCGCGGTGCGACCTCCAGCAGCCGGTCGAGGCAGTGTCGGGCTGCATGATCTTCATGGCGGGCCAACAGGATACGGGCACGGGTAATTTCTACCGGAATCTGGTTATCGGTGCTCACTTCGGCTGCACGTTCCAGATGCTGGTTAGCTCTGACCTCATCACCTCGTTGCTGAGCTGCTTCGGCGGCCAGCAGATAATTCGCCAGCGGGTCTGTTGCATGATCAGCATCACGGGACAGCAGTTTCTCAACCTGTTTATGATCACCTTCCGCCAGTTTGATCAGCGCATCACGTGTATGGCGCTGTGCACGGCGACGTTTACGACCACTGAACCAGCCACGGGTTCGGATTCCCGTACGCAGCACCCTGCGCAGTAACCATTCGACGGCCAGGATCACCAGCAATGCGACAATCAGAATGATCACAAGCCCGGTAACGCTGGTTTCAATATTCCAGTTATCAGTCTGAATCAGGACATATCCCTGATGGCCAGCGAGCATAGGGCCCAGAACGATTCCTGCGAGCAGTAGCAAAAAAACAATCAGGACTTTTAGCATTATCAGCCTCCCTGCTTGCCGGAGGCCGGCTCAGGGGCTGGTGACGGCTGACTGAGCAGACCCCGCACCCGGGTTTGCATTAGCTTATCCAGCAATGGCTGGCTGGAGAGAGAATCCGGGACATCCATGGCAATGGTTTGCTGTTCCAGAGTATCAATCTGTGCCAGAAAGGCTTTGGTGGCTGGGTCACTGGCGTCATACCATGAACGTACCCAGGTGGAGACGGATTCCAGTGATTGTTTATAAATTTCCTGCTGATGGCGGGGGACGGCCTGCGCGGCAATCAGCAATGAAGAACGAATATTTTCCCGCAGATAAATATCCTGATTCGGGGCCAGAAGTGGCTGTGCGGTTTTATCACGACGACGGATAGTAATAAAGTTATCCATGAAGTCATGCCAACTTTTTACCAGGTTTTCGCGCCAGTGGGCCAGAGATCCGGAGAGTTCATTGCTGTCCTCATCCATCGGATTGCTGTGGTCTTCATTATCTGCCAGACGCAGATTATCGACACCGTTAGCCAGCTGGTTGAGCTGCAGAATAATACCATCGTAGTCCACCTGACTGACGGCAGCTAACGAACTGATATCCTGAGTCAGTGCCCGCCGGACATTCAGTACACTGGGGTCATTCATCTCTGCCAGGCTGCCATCGGCGCTTTTCAGCAATGCCGCCGCAGTGGTGGCATCCTGATCGCTCCACAGTTTACGCCCGGCCAGTTTTACCAGGTAATCAGCCTGAGCGATCAGCCAGTTGTTGCTGTCGTTACCGGTGAGCGCAGTTACTTTTTCCTGCAGGGTATCCAGTGCTTTGCTGGTCGTTTCCTGCCGCAATTTCGCATCCTGCAGCGCCTGGTTGGCAGCCGACAGCTGTTCTGTCAGCTGTTGCTGAGCATTCCCGGACTGCTGCTGTAATGTATTCAGTTTGTCGTTCAGTGCCGACAGCGACTGCGCATCAGCACTCTGTTGCTGCTTAATATACCAATAGCTTCCGGCTCCGGTCGCCAGAGCAATGATAATGGCCACAATGGCTAAAGGGGTTCCGCTATTCCTTGCTGTTGAAGTTTTATCCTCCGTGCCGGGAGTCAGTTGCTCCTCCGGCGGAGTCACTTCAGGTATGGCGGAGGGGTCTTTGTGTTCCGTCATGTTGGCTCATCCCATTTTAGTAAGTTCAGTGTAACGCACGTAACAACGCATCGTTATCCGCACCATCAGCTACTGTCACTGAATGCCAGCCTAATTCACTGGCCAGAGTAGCTAAACGTTCACTGACGACAACCAGCCGGCAGTGCAATAGCCATTCCCTGCGGTCAATTGCCGGAAACAGCGAATATAAAAGTTTTAGCATTTCGCCACTGGTCACGACCAGGGTTGTAATACCTTGCCTGCGCCAGCGAACCGCCTGTTCTGCACCCTGATACTGACAGGGAATGCGCTGATAACACTCACATAATTCTACGCGGGCACCACGTTGCTGTAATGTTTCGGCCAATAGTTCCCGGCCACCATTACCACGTAATATTAATATCTGTTTACCACTCACATCTTTGAGCGAAGGCAGATTAAGCAATGTTTCACTGGTGGCACAGTCTTCAGGGTAGTTCACAGTTTGCTGACAAGCCATATGTAAATCTAATGCTGTCCGGCGCCCTATAGCATAATAGTCGACACTGGCCGGCCATGCAGTATTGGTTTGCATCAATGCCGGAATCGCAAAATGGACTGCCTGATGTGATACGGCAAATACCATATCTTTGGGTTGCAAAGCTGACAGGCGCTGAGGCAGTGACGCCAGGTCTTTACCTGGCGTATATTCAATCAGCGGAAAACTCCAGGCATGTTTGCCTGTCTGGCGTAGTCTGGCAACCAGCTCTGACGCTGAGGGCTCCGGCCTGGTGACCAGAATGGTCATACCGGAGGCTGCCCCTGATAGACTTCGCGCAGAATGTCGCCGGCACCTTTTTCCAGAAGTTCTTCTGCCAGGGCAATACCCAGTTGCTCGGCCTGATCGCGATGACCGCGGCGTTCAGCACTGATCATTTGCGAACCATCCGGTGTGCCCACCAGGCCACGCAACCATAACTGGTCATCCGCCTGCAGTAATGCGTAACTGCCAATTGGTACCTGACAACCGCCCTCCAGACGAGTATTCATTGCGCGTTCAGCCCGGACACAGCTCTCGGTATCGTGATGATTCAGTGCCTGTAACAGGGCTATCAGTGCCGTATCATCGGTACGGCATTCGATACCGACAGCTCCCTGACCAACGGCAGGCAGCGACACTTCGGCAGGAAGGGTGCTACGGATACGGGATTCCAGGCCCAGGCGCTTCAATCCGGCGGCGGCCAGGATAATGGCATCATATTCACCGGCATCGAGTTTGGAGAGGCGGGTTCCGACATTCCCCCGTAACGAACGAATGACCAGGTCAGGGCGACGGGCGCTAATCTGACACTGCCGGCGCAGGCTGGATGTTCCTACAACAGCACCTTCCGGCAATTCGTCCAGGGACGCGTATTTCCCGGAAACAAATGCATCCAGGGGATCGGCCCGCTGGCAAATAGTCACCAGGCCCAGCCCTTCAGGGAAGGCCACCGGCACATCTTTCATTGAATGCACAGCAAGATCGGCTCGATTTTCCAGCATGGCCAGTTCCAGCTCTTTGACAAACAATCCCTTGCCGCCCACTTTTGACAGCGGAGTATCCAGCAGTACATCACCTTTAGTCACCATCGGGACCAGTTCAACCTGTACCCCGGGATGGGCTGACATTAATTGTTCCTGAACATAATGCGCCTGCCAGAGAGCAAGTGGGCTTTGTCGGGTGGCGATGCGGATAATTTTATCAGACATGTGTTTAACCGTTTTAATCGTTTGTTAATCATCCTATCATTTAAACAGCAAATGTGGCAGGCTTCGGCGATGAAATCCATGCGACGTTTATGGGATTGCTCCTTATGCAGAGGGGTTCTCCGCACCGAATATTAAGATTTCAGTTTGAAAGGTGATAAAATAATCGCCGGAGTCATTGTGTTTAGCCAGTACAGGAAGAGAGGCTAACCGCCCGCATCTCCCTGGCCGGGTCAACACCAGGCACGGGAACATCAAGGGAGCCGTGGGAGCGACAGTGCTTAATTACCGGAAAAAACAGGCAAAACGTCTTGTACCTTTATATTGAGACTCTGAAACAGAGACTGGATGCCATTAATCAACTGCGGGTTGATCGGGCAATGGCGGCGATGGGGCCTGCCTTCAGGCAGGTGTACAGCTTGCTGCCGGTATTTCTACAGTATCATCATCCCATGCTGCCAGGTTATCTTGACGGTAATGTGCCCCACGGCATTAGCTTTTTCACGCCTGTCGAAAACCAGCAGGAAATGCTGGATAAACTCTGTCATTCCCCTGTGAAACTGCCGGCGGTTTCTCCCGGCGAAGCCCCGATTACCGGGGTCTATTCTATGGGCAGTACCTCTTCCGTTGGACAAAACAGTGTTTCAGACCTGGATATCTGGGTCTGTCATCAGTCGTGGCTGGATAACGACGAACGGCAAAAATTGCAGCAAAAATGTCATTTGTTGCGGCAGTGGTGTTTGTCCCTGGGGATTGAAGTCAGTTTCTTCCTGATCGATGAAAACCGTTTCCGGCATAATGAAAGCGGCAATCTGGGCACTGAAGATTGCGGAAGTACCCAGCATATTTTGTTGCTGGATGAATTTTATCGCTCGGCCGTAAGGATGGCGGGTAAGCGTATTCTGTGGAATATGGTGCCGGGTGAAGAAGAAGGACATTACGACGATTATGTGATGTCTCTGTATGCCGGTGGTGCTTTGACACCGAACGAATGGCTGGACCTGGGGGGACTTGGTACCCTGTCTGCTGAAGAGTATTTCGGTGCCAGTCTGTGGCAGTTGTATAAGAGTATCGATTCTCCGTATAAAGCCGTGTTGAAAACTCTGCTGCTGGAAGCTTACACCCGCGAGTATCCGAATACCCGGCTGTTGGCGATGGATATTAAGCAGCGTTTGCATGATGGTGAGATTGTCAGCTTTGGGCTGGATCCCTACTGCATGATGCTGGAGAAAGTCACCCACTACTTACAGGAAATTAATGATCCGGCCCGGCTGGACCTTGTCCGGCGTTGCTTCTATCTGAAAGCCTGTGAAAAACTGACCGAAGAACGCCCTCAGGTCCGTTCACAATGGCGGAGGGAGATCCTGAGCCAACTGGTCAAAGAGTGGGGCTGGGACGCTCAGCGTCTGGAAATGCTGGACAGTCGCGCCAGCTGGAAGATTGAACAAGTTCGTGAAGCGCATAACGAGTTACTGGATGCGATGATGCAAAGTTATCGTAACCTGATCCGTTTTGCGCGCCGGAATAATTTAAGTGTCAGTGCCAGCCCGCAGGATATCGGGGTACTGACCCGTAAGCTGTATGCGGCTTTTGAAGCGTTGCCTGGGAAAGTTATTCTGGTTAATCCGCAGATTTCGCCCGATCTGTCTGAAGAGCATCTGACGTTTATTCATGTCCCGGAAGGCAGGGCCAATCGTCCGGGGTGGTACCTGTACAATAAGTCACCGGATATGGATTCCATTATCAGTAACCAGCCACTGGAATATAACCGCTACCTGATCAAGCTGGTGGCGTGGGCCTGGTTTAACGGGTTACTGACCGATAAGACACTGCTGCATATCAAAGGTAATGGGGGGTGTGATGCTCAGCGGTTGGATGAAGTGGTCAGCGATGTGTCTCATCACTTTCCTCTGCGGGTCCCGGCTCCGACGCCAAAAGCCCTCTACAGCCCATGCGAAATCCGTCACCTGGCAATCCTGGTGAATCTGGAAGATGACCCGACGGCTGAGTTCCGTAATCAGGTCGTGCATTTTGATTTCCGTAAACTGGATGTGTTTAGTTTCGGGCAACAGCAACGTTGTCTGATCGGCAGCATCGATCTGCTGTACCGCAATTCATGGAACGAAGTACGAACCCTGCATTTCAGTGGTGAGCAATCGATGATTGAAGCGCTGAAAACCATCCTGGGTAAGATGCATCAGGATGCTCTGCCCCCGGATGCCGTCGAAGTCTTCTGCTATAGCCAGCATTTACGCGGACTGATACGTACCCGTGTTCAGCAGCTGGTTTCGGAATGTATCGATATCCGTTTATCCAGTACCCGGCAGGAACCTGGCCGCTTTAAAGCTCTGCGTCTGGCCGGAGATACCTGGGGTGTGTTCTTCGAGCGGATGAGTGTTTCGGTACAGAAACTGGAAAATGCGGTGGAATTTTATGGTGCAATTTCTAATAACAAGCTGCATGGTCTGTCGATTAAAGTCGATTCACAACAGGTCGATCTACCTCCAGTGGTTAACAGCTACGCCAGTGAAGGTATCATTCAGTTCTTCTTCGAGAATAATCCCTCATCTGAATCTGATGATTTCAGTATTTATATTCTGGATGAGAATAACCGCGTGGAAGTTTACCGTCATTGTGAAGGTAGCAGGGAAGAGCTGGTCCGGGATGTCAGCCGTTTTTACTCCTCTTCACATGACCGCTTTACTTACGGTTCCAGCTTCGTCAATTTTAACCTGCCACAGTTTTATCAGTTGGTGAGCGAAGACGGGAAAAGTAAGGTGTTGCCTTTCCGTTCTGTTTCACATGATGAAGTGGCAGAAGACGTGTCACCGCAACTCAGCCGCGATGTGCTGCCGCGGTCCCGCAGCCTGTTCTGATATATTCCGGTTGCGGAACAAGCTCCGCAGCCGGACAGGGTCGGTCAGAAACTGAATTTCTCGCCAGACTGAGTGGTACAGGCTTCTGCCAGCACCCCCCAGAAATCACCGCCGGTGCGATCGCACACCCATCTCGGTGCCTGATAACTGAAATGATAGCCGCCGGCTTTGGTCGCCAGCCAGACCTGATGCATCGGTTCCTGACGGTTAATCACAATTTTGCTGCCGTTTTCAAAGCTCAGGGTCATCACGCTGCCATGAGTTTCATAATCGATATCGGCATCACCCTCATGCTCATCCAGGCGTTCTTCTACCGCCCGTAGCAATTGGTCAGCCAGTTGGTGGAATTCACTGTCGTTCATCATAGCTCCCGTGTTTTTGGCAAAGTATAGCGCGCTGATATTGTTTGCCAATCTTTGTCTGAGCGGTCTGACCTGAGATATTGAACAGGTTATGCGAATTCAGGGATTTTCTGTTGCTTTTCCTTGTTCAACTGCGATGATAAGTGAATGAGATAAAGCACAGAATGAGTGTAACCTAAATGAAGAAAATGGTCGGCTGGCTGGCGATAATTGTAATTCCGGCTGCGTTAACGGGATGCGGGCTGAAAGGGCCGCTTTACTTTCCTGATAGTCAAACTACCAAGAAAGAGCGGCAGCAAGAAACTGTGACTAAACCCTGGAAAGATGACACCACAGCACCAGCAGGCACTGTGTCACCGTAATTAACCGGTTACCGGCGGAGCAAAAAATGCAGTTTTCTAAAATGCACGGTCTCGGCAATGATTTTATGGTCGTTGACGCGGTGACTCAGAATGTTTTCTTCTCGCCGGAGCTCATTCGCAGGCTGGCAGACAGGCATCTTGGCGTCGGGTTCGATCAACTATTGATAGTTGAGCCGCCCTATGATCCGGAGCTGGATTTTCACTACCGTATTTTTAATGCGGATGGCAGCGAAGTTGCACAGTGTGGCAATGGGGCCCGCTGTTTTGCGCGTTTCGTTCGCCTGAAAGGGCTGACGAATAAAAGCGATATTCGCGTCAGTACTCAAACCGGCAGAATGACGCTCAGTGTCACGAATGATGAGCTGGTACGGGTCAATATGGGTGAGCCAGACTTTGAACCTGGCAATGTCCCGTTCCGCGCCAATAAAGCCGAGAATCTCTACCTGATGCGCCTTGCGGAACAAACGGTAATGTTTGGGGTGGTATCCATGGGTAATCCCCATTGTGTCATTCAGGTGGAGAGTGTGAAAACTGCCGCCGTGGAACTGGTGGGGCCGCAGATGGAGAGCCATGAGCGATTTCCGGAACGGGTGAATGTGGGTTTTATGGAAGTGGTATCAGAATCGCATATCCGTCTGCGGGTCTACGAACGCGGTGCCGGTGAAACTCAGGCCTGTGGTAGCGGAGCCTGTGCAGCTGTTGCCAGCGGAATTCAGCAAGGGCTACTCGGTGACAAAGTGCGGGTAGATTTACCGGGCGGCAGCCTGCAGATTGCCTGGGGCGGCCCGGGAACACCCCTGTATATGACCGGTCCTGCGACTCATGTTTACGACGGATTTATTCATTTATGAAACCAGACGAAGACCCGGAATTACTGAATCTTGTGGCTCCTGATGATCAGTCGGTCAGTGATTATCTGCGCCTGAACCCTGATTTTTTTATCCGTAATGCCAGACAGGTTGAACAAATGCAGGTTCCGCACCCGGTGCGAGGGACCACCTCGCTGGTGGAGTGGCATATGGCCCGCCAGCGTAACCATATTCAACGGCTGGAAGAAGAAATCACCTTATTGATGGAGCAGGCTACGGCTAATCAGCAATTGTTTGGGCAATTGCTTTCGTTGCAGTCTCATCTGGCCTGTGCTGACAGCCTGCAGGAGATGCTCAACCGGCTGCACCGTTGGGCCAGAGATCTGGGGCTGGCCGGAGCGACCGTCAGGCTGTTTAACGAACAGTGGCAAATTGGTGCCCCTTCAGACTTTACCCGGCTGGGGCTGTCCCGGCAGGCATTTGATGCGCTGCGTATTCAGCGGCTCGGTCGAGGGCAACATTATCTCGGCCCCCTGAATGGTCCGGAGTTGCTGTTATTGCTGCCGGAGGCAAAAGCGATTGGTTCGGTGGCTATGTCTCTTATGGGGGATACTGAGGATGTCGGGGTGCTGATTTTCAGCAGCCGCGATAAGCAGCATTATCATCCGGGGATGGGCACCGAATTACTGCAATATCTGGCAGGGATGTTACCAGCTCTGCTCTCGCGCTGGATTAGCCGCAGATGAACAGGGAGATGCCTTTATCGTTACAGGCACCCGTCGATAGCTTTCTGCGCTTTCTGAAAGTCGAGCGACAGTTCAGCGCGCTGACCATCACCAGTTACCAGCGACAGTTAGCGGTACTCACAGAGATGATGGATGACATGGGGCTGTCCCAGTGGGGGCAGCTTGAGCCAGCACATGTCAGGATGCTGGCGGCTAAAAGCCGCCGGGCGGGATTACAGGCGACCAGTCTGGCGTTGCGGTTGTCAGCCCTGCGTAGTTTTCTGGACTGGCAGGTGGGTCAAGGGTTACTGCCGGCGAATCCGGCGAAAGGCGTGGCTACCCCAAAAGCCCCCCGTCACTTGCCGAAAAATATTGATGTCGATCAGATGGGGCAGTTGCTGGAAATTGACCTGAATGACCCGTTGTCTGTACGGGACCGGACAATGTTGGAAGTGATGTACGGAGCAGGTCTGCGTCTGTCGGAATTAGTTAACCTGGATTGTCGCCATTTTGATGCTGAGCAAGCTGAAGTCTGGGTGATGGGTAAGGGCAGCAAAGAGCGGCGGTTACCCGTTGGCAGAACTGCCTGTGAATGGTTACTGCGCTGGCTGGAGATGCGGGAACAGTTCGCTCCGCAGGATGATGCGATATTTCTCTCCATGCAAGGCAAACGCATCTCTGCACGTAATGTCCAGAAACGGTTTGCTGAATGGGGAGTCCGTCAGGGCCTGAACAGCCATATTCACCCACATAAATTACGCCACTCTTTTGCTACCCATATGCTGGAATCCAGTGGTGATTTGCGGGCAGTGCAGGAGTTACTGGGTCATGCCAACCTGTCCACCACCCAGATTTATACCCACCTGGATTTTCAGCATCTGGCTACCGTGTATGATGCTGCACATCCCCGTGCTAAACGAGGAAAAAAATAATGCGTTTTTACCGCCCCACCGGAAAAGTCCGGGCGATGACGTTTGACCTGGACGATACACTATATGATAACCGCGAGGTTATCCTGACCACCGTCAGGAAGACTCATCAGGCGCTTCAGGAGTTTCATCCTGATCTACGCGATATTTCGCTGAAAGAGTATGAGACAGCCCGCGAAGAAATAAAGCATCATCAGCCCGACACGGTTCATGATGTCACCGCCTGGCGGGAAAAAGCGGTCTTCCGGGTGATGCAGAAAGCGGGATTGCCGGAGGTATTATGCCGTCAGGGAGCGACTCATGTGATGTCGGTATTTTCTGCCTGGCGAAGTGAGGTCACGATGCCGCAAAGCACCCACGATACCCTTAAATATCTGGCGCAACGTATCCCGCTGGCCGCCATCACCAATGGTAATGCGGACCCTGATCTAATGGGGATCGCGGGTTATTTTCGCTTTATTCTGCGGGCTGGTCCGCATGGCAGATCCAAGCCGGCGGAAGACATGTACCGACTGGCAGAAGAAAAACTGCAAATACCTGCCGCTGAGATTCTGCATGTCGGCGATGATTTAACCACCGATGTGGTCGGTTCGTTGCGCAGCGGATTCCAGTCATGCTGGATTAATCCTTATCAGCAGAATCTGATGACAGCCAGCGATGCGCGGTTGTTACCTCACCTGGAAATTTCACGGTTGGATTCGCTGACCACGCTGCTATAATGGCTGTAAAAATATACAGCTAAATTTTCCTGATACGCGGTGCTTATGGACGTTTCTGATCTGCTCAACAGTTTAAATGATAACCAGCGTGAAGCCGTTGCGGCACCGCGCAGTAACCTGCTGGTGTTGGCCGGGGCTGGCAGTGGCAAGACGCGGGTACTGGTACACCGCATCGCCTGGTTACTGACTGTTGAGAACTGTTCCCCGTATTCCATCATGGCGGTGACCTTCACTAATAAAGCGGCTGCAGAAATGCGTCACCGTATTGAACAGGTGTTGGGGACCAGCCAGGGCGGAATGTGGATTGGCACCTTCCATGGTCTGGCACACCGTCTGTTACGGGCCCATCCTCTGGATGCCGGATTACCTCAGGACTTTCAGATTCTTGACAGTGAAGACCAGCTGCGACTGCTAAAACGTCTGATCAAAGCCCTCAATCTGGATGATAAACAATGGCCTGCCCGTCAGGCGATGTGGTATATCAACGGTAAGAAAGACGAGGGTCTGCGGCCGAAGCATATCGAAAGTTACGGCAATCCGGTTGAACAAACCTGGCTGAAAATTTATCAGGCCTATCAGGAAGCCTGTGACCGTGCCGGGCTGGTGGATTTTGCTGAGCTGTTATTACGGGCCCATGAATTGTGGCTGAATAAGCCGCATATTCTGAATCATTACCGTGAGCGTTTTACTAATCTGCTGGTGGACGAATTTCAGGATACTAACAATATTCAGTATGCCTGGATACGAATGCTGGCAGGTGATACCGGTAAGGTGATGATTGTCGGCGATGATGACCAGTCAATTTACGGATGGCGTGGCGCTCAGGTCGAGAATATTCAACGCTTTCTCACCGACTTCAACGGTGCTCAGACCATTCGCCTGGAACAAAACTACCGCTCAACCAGCAATATACTGAAAGCGGCCAATACCCTGATTGCTAATAACCAGGGAAGATTAGGCAAAGAGCTGTGGACCGAAGACGGTGAAGGTGAACCCATTTCACTGTATTGTGCATTCAATGAACTGGATGAGGCCCGGTTTGTTGTCGGACGCATTAAACACTGGCATGAACAGGGGGGAGCACTGGCCGACTGCGCTATTCTCTATCGCAGTAATGCTCAGTCGCGAGTGCTGGAAGAAGCCTTACTGCAGAGTAGTCTTCCTTACCGTATCTATGGTGGTATGCGCTTCTTCGAACGTCAGGAAATTAAAGATGCGCTGGCCTATTTACGACTGATTTCTAACCGCAATGATGACGCAGCCTTTGAACGGGTGGTGAATACACCCACCAGGGGGATTGGTGACCGGACGTTGGATGTGGTTCGCCAGGCGGCCCGTGACCGGCAGCTGACTCTCTGGCAGTCTTCCCGTGAGTTGCTGTCGGAAAAAGTACTGGCCGGCAGAGCTGCATCGGCATTATTACGTTTTATAGAGCTGATAGACTCATTATCCCGCGAAACCAGTGACCTGCCCCTGCATGTCCAGACCGACAGGGTGGTCAAAGATTCCGGTCTGTGGATGATGTATGAGCAGGAAAACGGCGAGAAAGGCCAGGCGCGTATTGAGAACCTTGAAGAACTGGTCACTGCTACCCGGCAGTTCAGTTATCAGGAGGAAGATCAGGATTTAATGCCGTTGCAGGCTTTTCTGTCGCATGCCGCGCTGGAAGCCGGTGAAGGGCAGGCCGATAAATGGCAGGACGCTGTACAGTTGATGACAATGCATGCGGCTAAAGGTCTGGAATTCAGCCAGGTCTTTATTGTGGGCATGGAGGAGGGGATGTTCCCGAGCCAGATGTCGCTGGAAGAGGGCGGTCGCCTGGAAGAAGAGCGGCGGCTGGCTTATGTCGGTGTCACCCGGGCCATGCAGAAACTGACTCTGACCTATGCCGAAAGCCGGCGCTTGTACGGAAAAGAGGTTTATCACCGTCCGTCACGATTTATTGGTGAAATCCCTGAAGAGTGTATCGAAGAGGTCCGCCTGCGGGCCAGCGTCAGCCGACCGGTCAGCCATCAACGAATGGGAGCACCAGTCACCAACAATGACAGTGGTTTTGCGCTGGGTCAGCGGGTCCGGCATGCCAAATTTGGTGAAGGGACTATTATTAATCTGGAAGGTAGCGGCGAGCATTCCCGGGTACAGGTTGCGTTTCAGGGGCAGGGGATTAAATGGCTGGTAGCGGCCTATGCCCGGTTGGAAAGTGCATGATTGTGGGGAGTTTTCTTGACGATTTTTTCGTCTCGGCGTAACATGCGCGCACTATTATTATCAGAGGACAATGCCTTGGACACGCCCAGTCGCTGCTGGCACACAGACCTGAACAACAGGCAACCCCGCTAAGGCAACCTCTTTTACCGGTAGCCCTGGCGGTTATCGGTGACTCTCTGTAAATCATCGTCATTTAGCCAGCACTGATCTGTCACATCTGTGATTTATTGTGTTCGGGCGCCTGCTGTGCCAATCATCGGTTTTTCCTGCGGTGTACAGCCTTGTCCCATCCTGTCAGAAATGGGGAGTACCTACTGCTATGCTGAGTGCATTTAAACTGGAAGAGAATCGGTTAACCCGGCTGGAGATGGAAAGCGATGACAATACGCTCACTTCCTCAGTCTGGATTGATCTGATTGAACCTGAAGAACAGGAACGTGAATATGTTCAGGAACAGTTAGGGCAAAGCCTGGCCACCCGTCCTGAACTGGAGGATATCGAAGCCTCAGCACGTTTTTTTGAAGATGAAGACGGACTGCATATTCACTCATTCTTCTTTTTCGAAGACGCAGATGACCATGCAGGTAACGCCACCGTCGCATTTACCATTCGTGACGGTCGTTTGTTCACCCTGCGTGAACGTGAACTTCCCGCATTCAGGCTTTATCGTATGCGGGCGCGTAATCAGACGCTGATTGACGGCAATGCTTTCGAGCTGTTGCTGGATCTGTTCGAAACCAAAATAGAACAGCTGGCCGATGAAATTGAAAATATCTACACCGCGTTGGAGAAGCTGAGCCGTGTCATTATGGAAGGCCAGCAGGGTGAAGAGTATGACGAAGCCCTGTCGCGACTGGCGGAACTGGAAGATATCGGCTGGAAAGTGCGCCTGTGTCTGATGGATACCCAGCGGGCATTGAATTTTCTGGTCAGGAAAGCCCGACTGCCGGCCAACCAGTTGGAACAGGCCCGTGAAGTATTACGTGATATCGAATCGCTGTTACCGCACAACGAATCGCTGTTTCAGAAGGTTAACTTCCTGATGCAGGCTGCGATGGGCTTTATCAGCATTGAACAAAACCGCATCATTAAGATTTTCTCGGTGGTTTCGGTAGTATTCCTGCCGCCAACGCTGGTGGCCTCGAGCTACGGAATGAACTTTGAGTTTATGCCGGAGCTGAAATGGAGTTTTGGTTACCCCGGAGCGATTGTACTGATGATTCTGGCAGCACTGGCGCCGTATCTGTACTTTAAACGACGTAACTGGCTGTAAAAAGCCAGTACAGGCAACATAGTATGCCGTGGCAGCCCCTGATTTTTACTCTGTTATCACCGCCCTGAGATATCGCTGTCTCAGGGCGGTGTTTTTTTCACGGCTTAAGCCGGGCGCTTCAGGCCGGGTTGTGACTCCCATTGTCTGCGACAGCCAGGTAGTGCTGCATTTCTTCGGCCGGTACCATGCCACCGCCGGTCGCCCAGATCAGATGGATGGCATTTTCCAGCTGAATATCCGGGAAGCCAGCACTTGTGATACGCGCCACACCGGGGGCACCCGCCAGGGCGGAAGGTTCCAGCTGCAGATGCTCGGTACTGTCCAGCAGGCGTAACAGGCTAAACAGTTCTTCATCCGGCACGGTATAACAACCGGAAATCATTCTCTGCATTGAGCGGCCAACAAACCCGGAGGGGCGTCCTACCGCCAGTCCATCCGCCGCAGTGTGGTTGCTGATACCAAAGTCGGTCACTGAGACTGCTTCATGCAGGCCGCTGGCCATTCCCAGCAGCATACAAGGTGACTGGGTGGGTTCTGCAAAGAAACAATGGACGTGATCGCCAAAGGCCAGTTTTAGCCCGAAAGCGATACCGCCGGGACCTCCCCCCACACCGCAAGGCAGATAGACACATAACGGATGTTGTGCATCGATAGTGATTTGCAAAGCATCCAGCTGTGCTTTCAGCCGCTCTCCGGCGACAGCATAGCCGAGGAACAGGGTGGAGGAGTTTTCATCGTCAATAAAATGGCAGCGAGGATCGGCTTCTGCCTGCCGGCGTCCTTCCTCAACAGCCAGGCCGTAATCTCCCGCATACTCAATCACGGTGACGCCATGACTGCGAAGTTTGTCTTTCTTCCACTGCCGGGCATCCGCCGACATATGTACGGTGGTGGCAAATCCCAGTCTTGCTGCGGCAATACCAATCGACAGCCCCAGATTACCGGTACTGCCAACGGCAATTTTATGCTGGCTGAACAGTTGACGGTATGTCTCATCGGCCAGACGGCGGTAGTCATCTGTGACGGTCAGCAAGCCATGGCGGATGGCCAACTGTTCGGCATTGAATAACACCTCATAGATACCACCACGGGCCTTCACTGAACCGGAAATTGGCAAGTGGCTGTCTTTCTTCAGCCACAACTGCGGGGTCTCCCCCAATGAATAGCGGCGGGTCATAGCAGCGGCGAACTCCGGAACCCTGACCAGTTCAGACTCAATAATTCCCTGCGCAGGGGCAACTTCAGGAAACAGTTGTGCCAGCAGGGGAGCAAAACGTTTCAGTCTGGCGCTGGCGGCTTCCACATCACCCGCCGTCAGCGGTATATCTGCCAGAGCCTCATGGAATGGGGCCAGGGCAGGGTTAGCCCATACCACGGATTCACCGGCCATCAGTGGGGTAAGTAACGGCAGGCTTTGCTGCCAGTCAGCCAGGGTTTTACCGTACAGTGTTTTTTCCACAACACTCTCCTTTTCCCGGGGTTATACAGCCGGGGCACTGTCCGTGACTGTATCATAACAGGAATCACTCAGTGGCGGATGTGTCACCGGACTGAGTAAATTGACCTGGCTTAATAACAATGCCTGCAAATCCGCACGAGGACGTTTAAGCTCCGGGGTGGTGTGCTGCCAGCATCAGTTCAAGGTCACCACGGAAACGGCCAATCACCTGCATCCCGAAAGGCATTCCCAGATGATCCACACCCATTGGCAGCGATAGTGCCGGATTGGTTGCCAGGGTGACGATGTAAGTCAGGGCCAGCCAGCGATAATAATTATCCAGTGGCACACCATTCACCGATTCCAGATAAGGTTGCGCCCAGGCTGAAGCTGAATCCTATATCGACTTCGCCTTCGCGCACCTGGCGCGTCACTTCGCGGGCAGAAGCAATCTGCAACAGGAAGGTGCTTTACGGTTCAGTCTGGCGAAATCCGGCGATGGCATAGGGCAGAAAATGTGAGGCGAATCCCTGGGTACAGGCCAGTTTTATTCGTAGTTCAGAGGCCTGGCGCAATGACTGTATCTCATTGGTCACCTGGGCTGCATCCAGTAATGTCCGGCGGGCATATCCCGCCAGTAATTCTCCGGCGGCGGTCAGGGTGACGCCACGTGGCTGGCGGTCAAATAGCGGTGTTGCCAGCTGATTCTCCAGTCGGCTGATTTGCCGGCTGACCGCAGAAGGAACCATGTGCATTCGCTCGGCAGCTTCGCTGATCGATCCGCTGTTCACTACCTGCATAAAGTACAGTACGGCAGTGTCACTAAGAATTCTGGCATTCATAAGTAACTTGCTCTCCTGATGAGGAAAACGACAGTGTAGCGGAACAGGCGGTGTAATATTCATTTCAATATTGCCTTAAAGCATCAGGCTTCATGGGCATTTGCCAGCTGTACTTCACGGATTTTTCTTCCGCTCAGCGTCATGCCAGTAGCAATGGCGACGGCAATCGCACCCAGCAGAAACAGGAACACATTCTGATAGTTGTGGGTGGCTGAGACGATGAACCCAATGACCAACGGAGAGACGAATCCAGCGGCCTGTCCGCCAAAGTTAACCATACCGATACCGGTACCCATTAAGCGCTGTGAAAGAATTTTTGCTGGCAGAGCAAAGGCCACAGAGAAAACAAAAGATTTAAAAAAGTAAGCAATGGTTTGGAACACAATGACTTCTGTCGTCGTGTGAGCCTGGTACATACCGAAAATAAAGACGCCGGTAAGTACGCAGCTCAGTGTCATCAGTACCTTTTCCCGTCTGTCAAACCAGCGGTTCATCAGCCAGCCTCCCATCGCAGTGGCAATACTGGCAGAGATAAACGGCAGTGGTAGCAGAAAACCGACGGTCTTTAAATCAAGTCCGCGAGCGGTCAGCAGATACATTGGCACCCAGGCATCCAGTCCTTTATTCACCAGGCTCAGGCAGAACCAGACAATCACAATTTTCCATAACAGCGGCATACGCAGCAGCTCTGCAGCACCGACCCGCTGCCGGGGGGGTGCTGGTTGATTTGATGCGGTGCTGCGCGGGACGGTCAGAAAATAAATGACAGCAAATACAATTCCTGCGATACCGATGGTGAAAAACGCATTACGCCATCCCAGGCCAATTATCAGAGGTGCGATAATCAGAGGGGCAACAAAACTTCCCACGTAATTCGACGACATCAGAAAACCGGACATTTTCGGCCTGCCGTCACGCGGGAACAGCTCTGCGATCCCTTTCATTGCCGACGAGGGATAACCACCTTCTCCCAGGCCAAACAGAAAACGAATTAACAGCAGTGAGGTGAGTGACCAGGCAAAACCCGTCATTACGGTAAACAGTGACCATAAACCAATCGAAATAATGATGACGGCTTTGCTGCCGAAGCGATCAGCCAGCCAGCCTCCCGGAATCTGCATGGCCGCATAGCCCAGGTAAAATGCGCTGAGTACCACCCCCAGTTCGGCCGGACCCATATGAAAATCTTTGCCAATGTGTGCCAGTGATAAAGAGATGGCGCTACGATCAACATAGGAGATCATAAAACCAAGGTAGAGCAGGATAAATGCGAACAGCGGGTGACTCAGTAATGTTCTGTGCTTCATCTGTTTAGGCTCCGGGTGATTAACCGTCTCAGGGCATCCTGTGCGGCACAGCCCGGGGCAACAAGTGATTAATTCAGACTGCTGATTTGCCGGAAAATCACAGCACTAAGGTAGTGCGGATGCGCTGGGACGGGGCGGGGCGCATCCCAGTCGCCACGGTGGTTTTGTCGTGGATTGGTGCAAAAACCGGCAATGAGTGGCGGGTATTGATTGCAGCCGCCAGGTTAAGACATTTTTCTTATTACAGACGTTAGTCAGGTGATCAACGTCGTTTGCGACGCAGATCACCTACCCGGGACAGGATCAGTATTCAGAGTCGGTGATCACTTCTTCACCGAGACCTCCGGCTTTGGGGAGCGGTAAATATGAAGAGTTAGTGGCGCGTAACACCCGGATTCCCCGCGCACCAGCTGCCCGGGCGGCAGTAATATCACTGTCTGCATCTCCGTAGTAAATCCGGATGTTTTTCTGCTTAATCCAGGTGATCTTGGTATTTTGTCCCGGACGGAAGTCACTAAAAATCACCGGATTCATTTTATCCTGTGGAATATTAAAATCCTGTTGCAGGATTCGGCTGACTGTTTCGGTTTTGGTCGGGGTCCGGGCAGTAATAAAGTACACCTGGTCTCCCCGCTGCAAATGCATGGCAATCAGTTGCCGCGCTACCCGTTTCGGTATGCTGAACTCATCCCAGCCATTATTCATTTTTTCCCAAAATTGTGGGTTGTTCAGGTAATCGTCATTACCCGGAGAGAACATTTTCTGGCCGCGGTAAAATCCCGGGGTGGAATAGAGCACGGTATCATCAATATCAAACCCCACAGCAATCGGAGGTCGGCCTTGCAGACTGTTTTTAATCTGGGCAACTGAGATCCAGTGGACAGGTTGCTGATGGGATAATTCTGCGGCAGTAACTCCCTGGTATAACGGAGTCACGGGAGCCGTATTTTTAGCCTGTGCCAGAGGTTGAAGAGCGACTACAGATGCAACACAAAGCGATAGCACTAAGATACGTAGTTTCATTAAAGAGATCCTGGTAGTTGGTTTCGTCCTTTGAAAGGATAAATACCAGATATCATTAAGGTAAGTTACTGTAAAATAAATATTTAATATTTATGATCTGGCGCATGACCGGCAGGCCGAATACTCCTGATTAGCCAATCAGATAGGTGGCTGTCGCCGTAGCAATATAGTCTTGTTGCTGATTATGCAATTCCACCCGGCCTACCGCGACTTTATTACCGGCACGCAGTAGCCTGGCGGTAGCAATAAATTTATCACCACGGCCGGGACGCAGATAATCCACACGCAAATCAATGGTGCCCATCCTTGAGATACGCTGACGTAACTCTTCTTCACTGATCATATCCTGGCGGGTCAGAGCATGATTAACGCACACCAACCCGGCGGCAACATCCAGTACCGAGGCTATGACTCCCCCGTGCAGAATTTTTTGCAAAGCATTACCTACCAGTGCCGGTTTATTGGCCAGCGTCAGAATAGCTTCCTGATCGTCCAGGTGTTCAAGTTCAAGGCCTAACGCCTGATTGAACGGCATACTGTTCACGAAGATATCGCTGACCAGAGCTCGCGCCTGGTGTTGTGTCAGATAACGGAGACTCATAATTTCCCTGTGTCAGATAATTCAGTAAGGCTGGCTGGATAATAATCTAATATTATGCTGTTCTTAACCGGCTTTCCAGGTGAAGATTGGCGGTCGTTTTCGGCGTTTTACTGTGTGAATACAGAGTTTTTTATGGTGTTTTGCTAATTTGGGGTGAAAGTTATGCGTTTGTTTGGCTATGGGGTACTGACGGCCCTGCTGTTACCTGCACTGGCACAGGCTGATGAAGCGAAGATAAGTGATGTGCACGATAATCCTGCGGTTCGGGGGAGTATTATCGCTAACCTGCTGGAAAAACACGATAATGCATTTCTGCTGTATCCCTATGAAAGCAATTATGTGCTTTATACCGATACCAGTAATATGAACACCTCGGCGATCTCCAGTTACAGTTGGGCAGATAAAGCCAAAAAAGATGAACTTAAATTTCAGTTGAGCCTGGCGTTTCCTCTCTGGCGTGGAATTGCCGGCGATAACTCTGTGTTGGCAATGTCTTATACCCAGCGTTCCTGGTGGCAGATTTCCAATACCAGAGCTTCCTCGCCCTTTCGTGAAACCAACTATGAACCCCAGTTATTTATCGGCTGGGCCACAGATTACAGCCTGGGAGGCTGGACATTACGAGATATAGAGGCCGGTTTTAATCATCAGTCAAACGGACGCAGTGATCCGACATCCCGAAGCTGGAACCGGGTGTATGCCCGCCTGATGGCAAAAAATGGTAATATGCTGGCTGAGATCAAACCCTGGTATCGTATTCCGGAAAGTGCGAGCAGTGACGACAATCCGGATATTACTAAGTACATGGGCTATTACCGGGCGAAACTGGGGTATATGCTGGATGACAATGTATTCAGTGTGGAGTGGAACTATAACTGGAATACCGGTTATGGCGGCGCAACATTAGGATGGAGTTATCCGATCACACAACATGTACGTTTCTACACCCAGTTGTTTAGCGGGTATGGTGAATCGTTGATCGATTATAATCATCGCCAGACCAGAATCGGCGTCGGCTTTACTTTAAATGATTTATTGTGATTAAGAGAGCAGGACATTTGTGACAATATCGGTAGTGATTCCGCAGCAGGAGCTGGCTCAACAGATCCTGCGGGATATTTTTGGTTATCAGCAGTTTCGCCCCGGCCAGCAGGCCATTATTCAGGCCGCGCTTGATGGACGGGACTGTCTGGTCGTCATGCCTACCGGCGGAGGGAAATCGCTGTGCTATCAAATCCCGGCACTGCTGAGTGACGGGCTGACGCTGGTGGTCTCTCCGTTGATCTCACTGATGAAAGATCAGGTGGATCAACTGCTGGCGAACGGTGTGGCGGCGGCCAGCCTGAATTCGTCACAGACCAGGGAACAGCAACAACAGATATACAGTGATTGCCGGCAAGGGCGGATTAAGTTGCTGTATGTTGCACCGGAACGCCTGATGATGGAAAGTTTCCTGGATGCGCTGAGTCAGTGGCAACCGGCAATGTTGGCGGTGGATGAGGCCCATTGTATTTCTCAATGGGGCCATGATTTCCGGCCGGAATATGGTGCTCTGGGCGGATTACGTCACCGTTTTCCTGAACTGAAAATCATGGCTCTGACCGCAACGGCAGATAACGCGACCCGTCATGATATTTTACAGCAGTTGCAATTACAGGATCCGTTAATCCAGATCAGTAGTTTTGACCGGCCGAATATTCGCTATACCCTGTTGGAAAAATATAAACCGACCGAACAATTGCTGCGTTATGTGCAGGATCAACGGGGAAAAAGCGGCATCATTTATTGTAACAGCCGGGCCAAAGTGGAAGACACCGCTGCCCGTCTGCAGAGCCGGGGTATCAGTGCCGGAGCCTACCATGCGGGGCTGGATGTACAGCAGCGAGCCCATGTTCAGGAAGCCTTTCAGCGCGATGATCTGCAACTGGTCGTGGCGACAGTGGCTTTCGGCATGGGCATTAATAAACCTAATGTTCGCTTTGTGGTGCATTTTGATATTCCGCGCAATATCGAATCCTATTATCAGGAAACCGGCCGGGCAGGGCGTGACGGATTACCCGCCGAGGCCATGATGCTGTATGACCCGGCGGATATGGCCTGGCTACGACGTTGTCTGGAAGAAAAATCCCCCGGGGCGATGCTGGATATCGAGCGGCATAAACTGAATGCCATGGGAGCATTTGCGGAAGCGCAGACCTGCCGTCGGTTGGTCTTACTGAACTATTTTGATGAAGGTCGGCAACAGCCATGTGGCAACTGTGATATTTGTCTGGATCCACCGCGACGTTATGACGGACTGGTAGATGCTCAAAAAGCGTTGTCAGCCATCTACCGTGTCGGCCAGCGTTTCGGCATGGGATACATCGTCGAGGTGATCCGCGGAGCCGCAAATCAGCGTATCAAAGATCTGGGCCACGATAAATTACCGGTATACGGTATTGGCCGTGATCATTCCCATGAACACTGGGTGAGTGTATTACGCCAGTTAATTCATCTGGGGCTGGTTACCCAGAATATCAGCCAGCATTCGGCTTTGCAGCTGACAGAAGCCGCCAGACCGATATTACGTAGTGAACACCCGTTAATGCTGGCCGTACCGCGTGTGGTGGCTTTGAAACCCCGCCAGGCAATGAGCCGTTTACCTGGCGGAAATTATGACCGGAAATTATTCGCCAAACTCAGGAAGTTGCGAAAAACGATTGCTGACGAAGAGAGCATTCCTCCTTACGTGGTATTTAATGATGCCACTCTGATTGAGCTGGCTGAACTGTTGCCGGTGACTGCTTCTGAAATGCTCAGTGTTAACGGTGTTGGACAGCGAAAACTTGAGCGTTTTGGCCAACCCTTTATGCTGATGATAAAAGAGCACCTGAGTGACCTTTGATGGCTCCGGATATTTTCTTTTTTTGAGGAGTTTTCGGCATGTTAATGTCGTTTCTGACCCTGGCACTGGTCCAGTTACTGGCTCTGATGAGCCCGGGACCGGATTTTTTTTTTATTTCACAAACAGCCATTAGCCGTTCTTCCCGTGAAGCCTTTATGGGCGTGCTGGGAGTCACTCTGGGAGTGGCGGTGTGGGCTGGCGTGGCGCTGCTTGGGCTGAATCTGCTACTGGAAAAAATGGCCTGGCTGCATCAGCTGATTATGCTGGGCGGGGGACTGTACCTGATTATGCTGGGCGGGGGACTGTACCTGATTTGGATGGGTTACCAGTTGCTGCGGTCAGCAAGGCGTCAGCATTCACAGCCGCATGGGCAGCAGGTTCAGCCTGAACCTGCGCTGGCAAAGCCAGGGCGGACTTTCCTGAAAGGATTACTGACCAATCTGTCGAATCCTAAAGTGGTTATTTATTTTGGGAGCGTGTTTTCGCTGTTTGTCGGGAATGATGTCAGTAGTCTGCAACGCGGAGGAATTTACCTGTTAATCCTGCTGGAAACCCTGGGGTGGTTTATCCTGGTGGCCACGGTGTTTGCATTACCCTGGATGCGCAGGAAATATCAGCGGCTGGCAAAATGGCTGGATGGTGCAGGTGGCGTGCTGTTTACCGCCTTTGGCCTGCACCTTATCCTGTCGCGCTAACCCGTAGTCCGGCATTAAGGCGAATCTGTGCGTCAGTGGCTGTGTCGGGCGCTGGCTAATACCACGCCGATAGCCATAAACACGCCGCCAAAAATGCGGTTCAGTAGCTGCATTTGGTGCGGACCGCGAATCCAGCGGGCAATTCGGGTCGACAGCAAGGCATAACCCTGCATCACCAGAATATCAACTGTGATGGTCGTCAGGCCTAACACCAGATATTGCGCCATCTGAGGTTGATGCGGGATGACGAATTGTGGGAACAGGGCAGCGAGAAATACGATGCTTTTCGGATTGGTCAGATTTACCAGTACGGCACGTTTAAATACTTTGCCGCGCGAGGTGGCTTTCGCGACTGCGTTAAGGTCGATAGCACCTTTGGTTCTCCATTGCTGGATCCCTAACCAGATAAGATAAGCGGCACCGGCCCATTTTAAGATTTCAAAGGCCATGAGTGAATGAGAGAATAAGGCGCCCAGTCCGATACCGACTAACACGATATGTGTGGCCAGGCCGACCTGTAATCCGGCGATAGAAATCTGAGTGCCGCGGAAGCCATGGCTTATTCCGGTACTCATGGTGTTAATAGCGCCAGAGCCGGGAGAAAGGCTCAACAGGGTAGTGGTCAGCAGGTAAGTGATCCACCATTCAAAGGTCATTAATGTTGCTCCAGTTATCAGCAGATGAGCGACAGAATACGTTATAATTCTGGCTGACGATACCGGGATTTTAGTCGTTTTTCGGGTGACAACGAATGCCGAAGGAAGAGTGATGAAACAGTTTACGCAACGCTGGTTGCACCGTGAAAAAGAATTTTCGGCGTTTGTAACCGGGCCTCTGCTCCATTTCTGGCGGAGACGCCAGGAAAAATCATTTAACGGTACTGACGGACTCAGGATCCGTTATGTCAGTTTCACCTCATCGCAACACACGAAGGCTGTTCTGATTGCCCCCGGGCGTATCGAGAGTTACGTGAAATATCCGGAAGTCGCCTACGACCTGTTTCAGTGTGGATATGATGTTTTTATCATTGATCATCGTGGGCAGGGATTATCTGACCGGATGCTGGAAGATACCCATCTCGGCCATGTTGAGCATTTTTCTGACTATGTGGATGATCTTTACCGTTTTTGTCAGATCACGTTATCCGGTGATCGTTATCAGCGAAAATTTGCGTTAGCGCATTCCATGGGAGGCGCAATTCTGACATTGTTACTGCGGCGTGAGCCTGACCTGGTGGACGCTGCAGCATTACTGGCCCCAATGTTTGGGATTGTTCTGCCAATGCCAGAGTGGATGGCAGAACGGATACTTAACTGGACAGAAACCCGCTCCGGACTGCGCGAAGGATTTGCTCTGGGGACCGGTCGCTGGCATGCGCCGCCTTTTGCAGTAAATACATTAACTCACAGCCGTGTACGCTATCAGCGTAACCTGAGGTTCTATGCCGATGAGCCGGCATTACAGGTTGGGGGTCCCACCGCCCATTGGGTGCGGGAGAGTCTTAACGCAGGGCACGAGATCCTGCGCGATGCGGCTCAGATCACCACACCTATGCTTATCCTGCAGGCGGAAGAAGATCAGGTCGTTGAAAATCAGGCCCAGAACCAGTTTTGTGAATTACGCCAACAGGCAGGACATGCTTGTGAAGGAGGAAAACCCCGGGTTATTCAGGGTGCACGCCACGAAATATTATTCGAAAAAGACGAAATGCGGGCGCAGGCACTTAATTTAGTGGTCAGCTATTTTGGCCGCTTTGAAACTCATGAACATGCATCGACATTTACCTTACCTCCGGAAACTCCGGTCTGACGTTAATTAAAGAGGTTTTCATGTATCATATCGTCGCCTCCGACCTGGATGGAACGTTACTTTTACCCGACCACTCTTTGTCTGCCTATACCCGCGAAATCTTGCAGAAGCTTACCCGTAAAGGAATACGTTTCGTATTTGCGACCGGTCGTCACCATATCGATGTAGCGCAAATGCGGCAGTCTCTGGGTATCGAAGCCTATATGATTACCTCTAACGGGGCCAGGGTACATGACTTCTCGGGTAAGCTGATTTTCGAACATAATCTTGACCCGGATATCGCGGAGGATCTGTACGAGATGAAATATACCTCGCAGCAGATTTTGACGCAGGTATACCGTAATGATGACTGGTATATCAGTCGCCATAGTGAAAGAGAAGCGGAGTTCTTCCGTGAATCTGATTTCCAGTATCAGGTTTTTCAGCCGGGTGGGTTGGCAACGGATGGTATCAGTAAGGTATTTTTCACCTGCGACGACCATCAGGTGCTGGCCGAACTGGAACTGGCGATAGTCGCCCGCTGGGGTGACCGGGTGAATGTCAGTTTCTCATTACCGACATGTCTGGAAGTGATGGCGGGGGGCGTTTCTAAGGGACATGCACTGGATGAAGTTGCCCGCCGTCTGGGCTATACACTGCAGGACTGTATTGCGTTTGGTGACGGGATGAATGATAAAGAGATGCTAAGTATGGCCGGGAAAGGCTGTATCATGAAAAATGCACATCAGCGACTGACCGCACTACTGCCGGAACTGGAAATAATTGGCAGTAATGCAGAGGATGCGGTTCCGCATTACCTGCAGAAACTGTTTGGCTGAAGGCGAAGACAACCAGCACAGAGTGTTACTGTGCTGGTGCTATGGGGCCGGGAAAAGAAAATTAAGGCTGCAGGTTGAGTTTCTGCTTATGTTTCTTCTCACTGAGGGTTGTCAGCAGCAGCAGCAAGACCGCCAGTACGCAACCGGCAAGCATCACAATAAATCCGCCATCCCAACCGAAGAAGTCAACGGTATATCCGACAATGGCGCTGGCTGCAACGGACCCCCCCAGATAACCAAACAACCCGGTAAAGCCTGCGGCAGTTCCGGCGGCTTTCTTGGGGGCCAGTTCCAACGCATGTAAACCTATCAGCATTACCGGACCATAGATAAGAAAACCAATCACCACCATACAGGCCATATCAATGCCGGGATGGCCTGGCGGGTTCATCCAGTAAATCAGGGTGGCTATGGTGACCAGCGCCATGAAAAATACCCCGGTCAGTCCGCGGTTACCACGGAACACTTTGTCGGACATCCAGCCGCATAATAAGGTGCCCGGAATCCCTGCATATTCATACAAAAAATAGGCCCAGGAGGATTTATCCAGAGCAAAGTGTTTCACTTCTTTCAGGTAGGTCGGTGACCAGTCAAGAATGCCGTAACGCAGTAAATAGACGAACACATTGGCCAGTGCAATGTACCACAGTAAGCGATTGGGCAGGATGTACTGCATAAAAATTTGCCGTGCAGTTAACTCGACCTCTTGCCGCTCATCGTAATCTACCGGATAGTCATTTTTCCAGGCCTCAATCGGTGGCAAACCGCAGGACTGGGGGGTATCACGCATTAATCCGTAGGCCAGCAATGCAACCAGAATAGCCACAATGGCTGGCATATAGAGTGCGGCTTTCCAGTCATTGAACCAGGCCATGCCGAGTAAAAATAGCAATGGCGGGATTCCTCCGCCGACGTTGTGTGCGCAGTTCCAGACCGATACAATTCCGCCGCGCTCTTTCTGTGACCACCAGTGGACCATGGTCCGGCCACACGGTGGCCAGCCCATTCCCTGGAACCAGCCACAGATAAACAGCAGTACAAACATCACCATAATGCCGGAGGTCGCCTGAGGGACAAAACCCATCACCAGCATCACCAGCGCCGCCATAATCAGCCCTGCGGGCAGGAATACACGAGGGTTAGAGCGGTCAGAGACCGATCCCATAATAAATTTAGAAAATCCGTAAGCAATGGATATTCCGGATAAGGCAAACCCAAGGTCTCCGCGGGAAAATCCCTGTTCAATCAGGTAAGGCATAGCCAGGGTAAAGTTTTTACGAACCAGATAGTAAGCAGCGTAGCCGACGAAAATCCCAATAAAGATCTGCCAGCGCAGGCGGCGATATAATGCATCTGCCTTTGCCGGATCGGCAGGGGATATATGGGGTGCGGGTTTAAACAGACTCAGCATGAAGGTCCCTCCGGGGGAAGATTTTCCTTGAAAACGCCACCGGGGCTGACTGCCGGATCAGGTCCGGGGGCTGGATACCGCGCATAGAGTAGCCATCATGTCAGTAATTACCTTGACTGAGTGCACAGTTGTTACAAATTTATGACAAAGTGTGTTTATTTATGAATTTTTAACCAGTGCGTGGTCATTTCCGGGTCGTCAGCAGACTCTGCGACAGACCAGAGGAAGCAGCAAATCCGCAGCTGTCAGGGAGGAGCATGTCGCAGTATGAGCAGGGTGTTAAGCGGAAATACTTTTCTGAGCCGCAGGTCGTGAAGCATCGCGGACAAAAGGCAGCTGATCACAGGCATGCTGGCGTGCCGAACGGATAAAGGCATCAATCACCGGCTGACGCTGTTCGCCGTCGCGTACCGCTGCATACAGGCGGGACCATAAGCCGTCGCCGGGTGTTTTGGTCACAATGAGTTGCTGGCGCTCAAAACTTTCCACCACCCAGTGCGGCAGTGCAGCGATCCCCATTTTTGCGGCCACCATCTGAATTAACAGCAGCGTATTATCCACACTCTTCAGCTCCGGACTTATCCCGGCCGGTTGTAAGAAATGTCTCCAGATATCAAGACGCTGCCTCTGAACCGGATAAATTAACAGCGTTTCACCGGTCAGGTCTTCCGGAGTGATGAGCGTTTTCGTTGCCAACGGATGATCTGGCGCCATGACCAGCCGCACTTCAAAATCAAACAGCGGTGAGTAATGTAAACCGCTACGTGGCAGGATATCGGAAGTTAACACAATATCCAGTTCGCCCTGCTGCAACCCTGGCTGAGGATCAAATGTCACTCCGGATTTAAAATCGACCGACACCTGAGGCCAGTTACTGCGAAAAATATCCAGCGCTGGTGTCAGCCACTGAATACAACTATGACATTCAATCGCAATCCGCAGGTTGGTCTGGTGAGGTTCATGGCAGGATTGTAAAGCCTGTTGGATCTGCGGGAGGATCTGTTCGGCCAGTTGCAATAAAATTTCACCCTGCGGCGTAAACTGCAGCGGCTGGCTTTTACGGACAAATAAACGGAAACCGAGACGCTGCTCGAGATCACTGAACTGATGAGAGAGCGCAGATTGCGTCTGATGTAATTGTGCTGCCGCACCTGCCAGTGATCCCGTGGTCCTGAGAGCCTGTAGCGTCTTCAGGTGCTTAATCTCGATCATGAGAGACCTTCATAGTGATATTGAATAATTTGCGCTTGTGGATAGTACACTACCTGCTGAATATGGATGTGTAAACATCTGGACGGCTAAACATCTGAAAAATCTTTCAGAAGGCCGTAAGTGCTGGCAGGCCACATGATGATTTTCCCCGTAGCGCGCCAGGATTAGGCAGATGTCCCCGAGGTCTTTTTACTGAAAGGAATTGAGTGCCATGACCATTCTGAATCATACATTAGGATTTCCGCGCGTTGGGCTGCAGCGCGAACTGAAGAAAGCCCTGGAAAGTTACTGGGCGGGTGAGTGCGGGGTAAAGGAACTGCTGGAGACGGGTCGCCAGTTACGTGCCAGACACTGGCAACAGCAGAAAGAAGCGGGCGTCGATCTGCTGCCGGTCGGCGATTTCGCATGGTATGACCATATACTGACAACCAGCCTGATGCTGGGAAATATCCCCGCAAGGCACCGTAATGTCGGGGGGGCTCTGGATCTGGATACTCTGTTCCGGATTGGACGGGGACGTGCGCCCACCGGAAAGCCGGCGGCTGCAGCGGAAATGACCAAGTGGTTTAATACCAATTATCACTATATCGTGCCTGAATTTAGTCAGGGCCAGACCTTCACTCTGTCATGGACACAGTTGCTGGATGAAGTGGATGAGGCCCTGGCCCTTGGCCATCGGGTAAAACCGGTGCTGACGGGGCCAGTCACCTACCTGTGGCTGGGGAAAGTCAAAGGAACCGCCTTTGACCGGTTATCTTTGCTGCCGGAAATCCTGCCGGTATATCAGAAACTGCTGGCGGAGCTGGCAAAACGGGATATTGAGTGGGTCCAGATTGACGAACCCATCCTGTCTCTGGAACTGCCGGAGGAATGGCTGAATGCCTTTAAGCCCGCTTATCAGGCTCTGCAGGGGACTACGCGCCTGTTATTAACCAGCTATTTCGACAGTATTGGTCAGAATTTACCGGTGATCCGGGAGTTACCTGTCCAGGGGCTGCATGTCGATCTGGTACATGGCAGTGATGATATTTTGTCTCTGAATGAGCAATTACCTGCAGACTGGTTGCTGTCAGTCGGGGTGATTAATGGCCGGAATGTCTGGCGGGCGGATCTTAGCCGTTGGTATCAGCGGTTGCAGCCGCTGGTGGCGCAGCGTCAACAACTATGGATTGGGACATCCTGCTCTTTACTGCATAGCCCGATAGATTTGCGCAGTGAAACCCGGCTGGATGACGAAGTAAAAAGCTGGTTTTCGTTTGCACTGCAGAAGTGTGGGGAACTGGCCTTGCTGCGTGACGCACTGAATCATAAAGAACCGGCCTCTCTGGAAGCCTGGAGTGCGCCAGTCCGTGCCCGTGCACACTCATCCCGGGTACATAATCATGCGGTTTCGGGCAGACTAGGGGCGATTACCGCCAACGACAGCCAGCGGCAACATGGCTACCTGATCCGGGCAAAGGCACAACAGCAACGATTTTCACTCCCGGCGTGGCCAACTACAACGATTGGTTCCTTCCCACAAACCAGTGAAATTCGTGGACTGCGCCTCAACTTTAAGCAGGGGCGACTGGACCGGGCCAGCTATCGCACTGGCATCGCTGGCCATATCCGCCAGGCGATTGCCGAGCAGGAACGTCTGGGGCTGGATGTGCTGGTACATGGCGAGGCTGAACGTAACGATATGGTGGAATATTTTGGTGAACATCTGGACGGGTTTGTTTTCACTCAGAACGGCTGGGTACAGAGTTACGGTTCGAGGTGTGTAAAACCCCCGGTCATCATCGGAGACATTAGTCGTCCGCAGCCCATTACGGTCGAATGGGCTAAATACGCGCAGTCGCTGACCGACAAACCAGTAAAAGGCATGCTGACCGGTCCGGTAACTATTCTTTGTTGGTCATTCCCGCGCGAAGATGTGAACCGCGAGACCATTGCCCGACAAATTGCGCTGGCACTGCGCGATGAAGTGGCTGATCTGGAAAATGCCGGTATTGGTATTATCCAGATTGATGAACCTGCCTTGCGTGAAGGGCTACCCCTCCATCAGTCGGAATGGGCTGACTATCTGGCCTGGGCGGTAGAGGCATTCCGCCTGAATGCCGCCGTCGCCGGCGATAACACCCAGATCCATACCCATATGTGTTACTGCGAATTCAATGACATTATGGACTCTATCGCAGCACTGGACGCTGACGTCATCACTATCGAGACTTCACGTTCAGATATGGAGTTACTGGAATCCTTTGAACAGTTTCAATATCCGAACGAGATAGGCCCGGGGGTGTACGATATCCACTCCCCGAATGTCCCTGCGGTGGCTGAGATAGAAAACCTGCTACGTAAAGCGGCTCAACATATCCCCGCCGGGCGGCTATGGGTCAACCCGGATTGTGGCCTGAAAACCCGTGGCTGGAGTGAAACCCGTCAGGCACTGGCGAATATGGTGGAAGCGGCTAAAAAACTACGGACAGAGGTCGTGTAAACCATGGGTAATGCCAGGCGGGGCGAGTGATACGCCCCGCCTGGCAGCGGATTGGTCGTCAGAATCAGACAATCAGCGGCCCTTT
Source organism: Tatumella sp. UBA2305 (assembly GCF_002345795.1). NCBI lineage: Bacteria > Pseudomonadati > Pseudomonadota > Gammaproteobacteria > Enterobacterales > Erwiniaceae > Tatumella > Tatumella sp. UBA2305. Next base: position 21,446 of record NZ_DDVT01000010.1, on the reverse strand, counting down.
TTCTTTCTGCCCGGCTGGTTAAAGCGCTTACGAGCCGGTGGGGGAGTTGCTGGTTTATCTGCTACTCTGCTTCCGGACGGGCTTTTCTTCGCAGCAGCGGTTTTAGGTTTATTTTTTTTCTCCGCCGGGTCCAGTGAGGTTGAGTTTTCCAGCAGCCGGAATAATTCGATTAACTCATCATCGGTAAAATCACGCCACTCCCCGGGAGGTAACCCCTTCAGGCTGACATTCATGATACGTACCCGTTCGAGTTTGGTCACTTCGAATCCGAAGTGCTGGCACATGCGACGGATTTGTCGGTTAAGCCCCTGTACCAGTGTAATGCGAAACACCTGGGGTGCTTCTTTCTTTACTTTACATTTCTTCGTCACCGTACCCAGCATGGGCACCCCGGCAGCCATGCCCTTGATGAACTCGTCGGTGACCGGTTTATTCACGGTGACCACATATTCTTTTTCGTGGTCATTACCGGCCCGCAGGATCTTATTGACCAGATCACCATGGTTAGTCAGAAAAATCAGTCCCTGGGAATCTTTATCCAGACGTCCAATTGGGAACACTCGTTTGCTGTGATTGACGAAGTCAACAATATTGTCTTTTTCGCTGCCTTCAGTGGTACTGATAATACCTACCGGCTTATTCAGGGCTATAAGCACTAAGTCTTCTTCATTCCTTGGCTCAATCAGCTGACCATTAACCTTCACCACATCACCGGCATACACCTGGTCACCAACGGTTGCACGTTTACCGTTAATAAATACGTTGCCTTGCTCAATAAAACGGTCGGCATCACGACGGGAGCAAATACCGCTCTCACTGATGTATTTGTTCAGGCGGGTCGATGAATTGGTCAGCATGAATTCTCCGGAAAAAAGCGGACTATACCTCAGCCGGGCGATGCTTAAAACTGTCTGTTGGTGTATTGCAATGTTCCCCGGGTATTTCAGGGGCTGTTACAACTGTCATAACTCAGCAATGTGCCGTATTAACACCCGCCCTGATACTGGCGGGCGGGAATGAATTTCATTTTTTGGCAGCAGGTCTTAACAGCTGCTTTTGTGCGGCACAGGCAAGAATATTCCCTTTTTTACATCCCATGCGGGCATACTCAAGGGCCTTGCGTCGGTCTTTGCTGACACCATAGCCGTAGCGGTACATATTCGACAGATACAGCATCGCGTTACCATCTCCCGCATCCGCTCCTTGCTGATACCACTTACGGGCATCAGAGTAACTTTGTGTCACGCCGTAGCCATTTTCAAACAAATGACCAATTGCCTGATAAGCGTCGGGTGAATGCAGTGCCAGACCTTTCTGGTAGAAGTCCATTGCCAGACGATAGTTGTCACCGCCACGAAGTTCATACATTGAACCTGCAGTAATACAATCCTCAGCGACCTTACCGGTATCGCACTGTTGAACATGGGTTTGCAAGACTTTTTCATCACCGCGTACCGGCGTGCGATCATTTCCGGAGAACATCCCACCGAAGAAATTGTTTATCGTGCTGCAGCCGCTAAGGGTCAGTGAGATCGCCACAATACCCACAGAGAGCATTTTTTTCATAAGGCTTTTCCTGTCCATGACCGAAACAAACAGCCCCCTGACAACTGTGTCACAGGGACCGGGTCTGTGCTCAGTAAAGCCTGATTCTATCCCGGATAATTTTTCGTGCCTTCGGAGTCCGTCTGAATTTTCACCGTCACAGGACAGAAAAGGCGGAATCAGGTTAAGAGTGCGGATGAGCGGGAGAGACTCCGTGGCGGCCGAACCATTCCAGCATTCGTTGCCATCCATCCTGTGCCGACTCTGCATGATAGTTTGGCCGGTAGTCAGCATGAAAAGCGTGTCCGGCATCAGGGTAAGTAATAATTTCAGAATCAGAATTGGCCGCGCGTAATGCCTGCTGCATCAGTGCGATGTTTTCTGCGGTAATCATCGGGTCCAAAGCGCCATACAGGCCGAGAACCGGTGCCGTCAGACTGGCGGCAGCATCGACCGGGGTCACCGGTTGGCGCAGAGTGATTTGCGGATGCAGATGGCCATACCAGGCCACGGCAGCCTGTAATTGCGGGTTATGGGCGGCATACAACCAGGCAATTCTTCCCCCCCAACAGAAACCGGTTAGCCCCAGTCGTCGCAGATCACCGCCATGGGTCGCTGCCCAGTTAGCGGCATGATCGAGATCGGCCAGCACCTCACGATCGGCCACTTTGCCAACCAGGTCATTTTTCAGTTGTTGCGGGGAGCTGAAACTGGCGGGGTCACCATGACGGAAAAACAGATCAGGAGCGATGGCCAGATAACCGGCCTTCGCCAGACGACAGCAGATATCGCGGATATAATCGTTGATACCAAAAATTTCGTGCACCACCAGGATGACGGGAAACGGGGCAGATACAGATTGTGAGGGTTTTGCCAGAAAAGCCGGTAATAAATCACCACGGCTCGGGAGCGTAGTTTCTGTGCAGTGAACTGCATCTGCGGTACTGCCCTGATTGCCGATTGAACTATTCATGAAGGACTCCCGTAAAGTTGTTAATTCCCGAACAGAACGTCGCCATACCAAAAAATTTTATTCCTGCTCCAGTCTACCTCTGGTGTTTTACAAAATGTGGTTCAGGATTGCTCCGGTGATCGGGAAATAATCAGCTTTACCGAGAGATTTGCGATCTGCATCTATATTTTGCTTACAAGGTATGTAATGTCAGATTTTAAGGTTGATTTTTGTCACATAAAAAACCGGTGCTTCAAGTACAATTGAATCATTATTCACTAGCTGCTGATTGAGGTACTTATGTCGCAATCCGACGTTTTTCATCTTGGACTGACTAAAGCCGATCTTCAGGGAGCCACACTGGCGATTGTGCCCGGTGACCCGGATCGGGTGAAAAAAATTGCGGAACTGATGGATAGTCCGCGTCAGCTGGCATCCCATCGTGAGTTTAGCAGCTGGATAGCCTTTATTGAGGCTAAACCTGTCATTATCTGTTCCACTGGGATTGGTGGGCCTTCTACCTCGATTGCGGTAGAGGAACTGGCTCAGCTGGGAGTCCGGACGTTTTTGCGGGTGGGGACGACCGGGGCGATACAGCCGCATATTAATGTGGGGGATGTGCTGGTAACTACTGCATCGGTCCGTCTGGATGGGGCCAGTTTGCATTTTGCGCCACTTGAGTTTCCGGCAGTGGCCGATTTTACCTGTACCACTGCGCTGGCAGAGGCTGCCCGCCGCGCCGGAGCGACCACCCATATCGGCATTACGGCTTCTTCAGATACCTTTTATCCGGGGCAGGAACGTTATGACACCTTCTCTGGCAGAGTGGTGAAAGCGTTCAGAGGCTCTATGGAGGAGTGGCAGTCGATGGGGGTATTGAACTATGAAATGGAGTCAGCAACCCTGCTAACGATGTGTGCCAGCCAGGGACTACGGGCAGGTATGATAGCCGGAGTGATAGTCAACCGTACCCAGAAAGAGATCCCGGACAGCGCTACCATGAAGCAGACCGAAAGTCAGGCAGTAAAAATCGTGGTCGATGCGGCCAAAGCGTTATTGTAATCCTCCTCACTCTTCCGGCAGGATAGCCTGATTGCTGTCTTTAGCCGGAAATCCTCAGCTGTAAAAATATCTGGACATCTATACAGTGCCACTCTACCTTTCCTCTGACAAAGTGTTAAGCGGAGAAGCGGGTGGACACGCAATTCATTATTTCAGGATGCCTGTTACTGGGCGGTGCTGTTCTGGGCTGGCTGGTATCGGCACTGCGTAACGGTCATCAGTTGGCGCGTTATCAGGCAGAGCAACAGGCGGGGCAGGCGACGATAGAGCGGCTGCAGCAGGAGCTCGGTAGCGGACAGCAAAACACGCGACAAAAAGAGGCCGAACTGCGCCAGTTGCATGCTGAGTTGGCCGCGCAGCAGGAGAAGCTGCAACAACTGGCCTACTGGCGTGAACAGGCCGGGCAGTTGAACCAGGAACTGCGTCATCAGGCGGATATTCACCGGGTGCAGGAATCAGAACTGCGTGAGGTGACCACCCGGCTGGAAGAAACCCGTCTGGCGGCTGAAGAGAAGCAGCGTTTACTGCTCAACAGTGAACAGCGGCTGGCTGCGCAATTTGAAAATCTGGCCGGGCGGATTTTTGAAAACAGTGGACGGCGCTTTGACGAGCAAAATCGGCAAAGTATGAACGGAATACTGACACCGTTGCGGGAACAGCTGGAAGGTTTTCGTCGACAAATCAACGAAAGTTTCAGCAGTGAAGCCCGTGAGCGGCATACGCTTACACATGAAATCCGCCAGTTACAAAAACTGAATAGTCAAATGGCCCGTGAAGCCGTTAACCTGACCCGCGCTCTGAAAGGCGATAATAAGACCCAGGGCAACTGGGGCGAAGTAATCCTCAGCCGGGTGCTGGAAGCCTCAGGATTGAGGGAGGGGTATGAATATGAGACCCAGGTCAGTGTTCACAGAAATGACGGACGTTTTCAGCCAGATGTGATTGTACATTTGCCGCAAAATAAAGATGTCGTGATTGACGCAAAAATGACGCTGGTCGCTTATGAACGTTATTTTAATGCTGAGGATGATCTGCTGCGGGAGCAGGCGGTCCGGGAACATATCGGCGCTGTACGTAGCCATCTTCGTTTACTTAGCCGAAAAGATTACCAGCAGTTACCCGGTGTACGTTCGCTGGACTACGTACTGATGTTTATTCCGGTAGAACCGGCCTTTTTGCTGGCACTCGACAGAGAGCCTGAACTGGTAAACGAGGCGTTAGCGCAAAATATAATGCTGGTCAGCCCGACCACCCTGTTGGTGGCATTACGCACTATCAGTAATCTCTGGCGTTATGAACACCAAAGTCAGAATGCCCAGCAGATTGCCGATAAAGCCGGGCGTTTATATGACAAGATGCGACTGTTTGTCGACGATATGCAGGCGATGGGTAGCCACCTGGATAAGGCACGGGACAGCTATCAACAGTCGATGAAAAAACTGACTGAAGGGCGCGGAAATATGATAGCCCGCACGGAAGCGTTTCGTCGGCTGGGAGTTGAGGTTCGTCGCCCGATTGATCCGAAAATCACGGAAAAAGCGCTCTCTTTTGACTCCGAAGTCGAGGAAACTGAACGCGAAAACGAAAGCTCACTGGTCGCTTCCGGGAATCCGTGGGACAATAGTGAAAATCCCCGGGGGAAATGCTGAATAGTAGTGCGGTAACGTGCCTGACCTCTGGGAGTCTGGTACACTTCAGACAGTATTGATTACATAGCAGGTAATACCGATGGCAGATGAATCTCAGGAAACTCAGGAAACAACGCATTTTGGTTTTCAGACCGTTGCAAAAAACGAAAAGGCTGAAAAAGTTGCCGATGTTTTCCATTCCGTGGCAGCAAAATATGACCTGATGAACGATTTAATGTCGATGGGTATCCATCGCATCTGGAAACGTTTTACCATTGATTGCAGTGGTGTCCGTCGCGGACAACGGGTACTCGACCTGGCCGGTGGCACCGGTGATCTGACCGCTAAATTCTCCCGACTGGTAGGGGAAACGGGTCAGGTCGTGCTGGCCGATATCAACAGTTCAATGCTGAAGATGGGTCGCGAGAAACTACGTAACCGGGGAGTCTCTGGTAACGTCAGCTATGTCCAGGCAAATGCCGAAGCGCTACCCTTCCCTGATAATTATTTCGACTGCATTACTATCTCTTTTGGCCTGAGAAACGTGACCGAGAAAGAAAAAGCGCTGGCGTCAATGTTCCGGGTACTGAAACCCGGTGGTCGCCTGCTGGTGCTGGAATTTTCCAAACCGCTGCTTGAACCGCTCAGTAAGGCCTATGATGCGTACTCTTTTCACATTCTGCCGCGCATTGGTCAGATTGTTGCCGGAGATGCCGAAAGCTACCGGTATCTGGCGGAATCTATTCGTATGCATCCGGATCAGGAAACATTGAAAGGGATGATGAACGATGTTGGGTTCGAAAATACCTCCTATTACAACCTGACCGGAGGCATTGTTGCCCTCCACCGTGGGTATAAATTCTGATGTTCACAGCAATGACGGCGATGCCACTGCTGACAGCGACGATTGAGAATGTGCTTAACCGTGTTCTTTATCAGGATCGCGGCCTGAAACCGGCACGTCAGCGACTGAAAGGGAAAGTTCTGACACTGAAATTCAGTGAGTTTTCCCGGCCACTGGTGCTGGTTTTCGGTGAACAGCAACTGGATGTGGTGGGTGACTGGCAGGACAGCAGCGATTGTACTGTCTCACTGGCATTAGGTGTATTGCCAGAGTTGCGTGACCGGCAGAATCTGACCTCACTGATTCGTCAGGGAAAACTGGATGTACAGGGCGATCTGCAGGTTATTCAGCAGTTTTCAGCACTGATGGATCTGGCCGAATTGGATCCGGCGGAGTATCTGGCACCGTTTGTCGGAGATATTGTTGCTCAGGGAATCAGCCGGGCAGGACAACGATTGTTTTCCTTTGTCCGGCAGGATATCAGCAGCAGGCAACGGCAACTGGGAGAAACACTGACCGAGGAATGGCGGGCAGCACCTGGCGCACTCGAAGTGGCGTGGTTTTGTGAAGAAACAGCGGCACTGGACAAAAAGCTGGCAGCGCTGGATGCGCGGCTGGCGCAATGGGAGAAGAAATGACTGTTGGAGAAATTCGGCGACTCTATTTCATTATTCGTATTTTTTTGTCTCATGGCCTGGATGAACTGATCCCAAGGACCCGTCTGACTTTGCTGGTGCGTCTTTGGCGGCGGTGTATCTTTTGGATCCCTAATCGTCACCCGAAGGAAGAGTTGGGTGTACGTTTAAGGATGGCACTTGAACAACTCGGACCGGTCTGGATTAAGTTCGGTCAGATGCTGTCAACACGACGAGATTTGTTTCCACCGGAGATTGCTGATCAACTGTCCGCATTGCAGGACAAAGTTCCTCCTTTCGACGGCATCAGAGCGAAAGCACAAATTGAAAAGTCCCTTGGCGGACCGGTGGAACAATGGTTTGACGATTTTGAAATCACCCCGTTGGCATCTGCTTCGATTGCTCAGGTCCACACTGCGACCCTGAAAGAGAATGGTCAGCATATTGTTATTAAGGTTATCCGCCCGGATATCCTGCCAGTTATCAAAGCGGATATGCGGCTGATTTACCGACTGGCGCGCTGGGTTCCACGTTTGCTGCCTGACGGCAGACGGCTACGGCCGGTCGAAGTCGTCAGGGATTACGAAAAAACGTTGATTGACGAGCTCAATTTGCTACGCGAAGCTGCAAATGCCATTCAGCTGAGGCGAAATTTCGACAACAGTAAGATGTTGTATGTCCCTCTGATTTATTCGGACTATTGTAGTGAAAGCATGCTGGTGATGGAGCGGATCTACGGAATTCCCATTTCCGACACTGCCACCCTGAGAGCACATGGCGTTAATATGCAATTGCTGGCTGAACGTGGTGTTCAGGTATTTTTTACCCAGGTGTTTCGTGACAGCTTTTTCCATGCAGATATGCACCCTGGCAACATCTTTGTCAGTTACGAGCACCCGGAAGATCCACAATATATTGGTATCGACTGCGGAATTGTTGGCTCTTTAAATAAAGATGATAAACGCTATCTGGCAGAAAATTTTATCGCTTTCTTTAATCGCGATTACCGGCGGGTCGCTGAACTGCATGTCGATTCCGGCTGGGTTCCCCCGGATACGAATGTGGAAGATTTTGAATTTTCTATCCGTACAGTGTGTGAACCTATTTTCGAAAAGCCGCTGGCCGAAATCTCATTTGGTCATGTGCTGCTCAATCTGTTCAATACCGCACGTCGGTTCAATATGGAAGTTCAGCCTCAACTGGTTCTGTTACAGAAAACATTATTGTATGTTGAAGGCATTGGGCGTCAGCTGTACCCACAACTGGATCTGTGGAAAACGGCCAAACCTTTCCTTGAAGAATGGATTAAAGATCAGGTTGGCTTACCCGCTATATGGCGGGCAGTAAAATCAAAAGCGCCTTCCTGGGCTGAAAAATTACCTGAGCTGCCGGAGTTGTTTTATGACGGAATGCGGCAGCATAAATTACTGAAGCATAGTGTAGATAAACTGGCCCTTGAAATGAATGCTCAGCGTGTCCGGCACAGTCAGGCCCGCTATCTGCTGGGGATGGGGGCAGTATTTATGTTAAGTGGTACGGCCATTGCTATCGGCCGACCGCAGTGGGATGTTACTTCGGCAATACTGATTGTTGCTGGTGTGTTAACATGGATCATCGGTTGGCGTAAGACAAACTGATTGTCAGCCTTATCCCAAACGCGCTACTGTCGGGGGAATGAGGTGTTTTTACACGCTGTGTTTTGTTGGATCATAGATCTTCAGAGGTTAAGAAATGGGCGGCATTAGTATCTGGAAGTTACTTATCATTGTAGTCATTCTGGTGCTGTTGTTTGGTACCAAAAAACTGCGTGGACTGGGGTCGGATTTAGGATCTTCAATCAAAGGTTTCAAAAAAGCCATGAGCGATGAAGATGATAAAAAGAGTAAAGATGCGGATTTCCCCGCAAAACCACTCTCTGACGAATTACCTACTTCTTCTAAGAAAGAAGAATCCCGTAAAGACAACGATCAGGTATAACCCGTGTTCGATATAGGTTTTAGTGAGCTCTTACTGATATTCGTGATTGGTCTGATTGTGCTTGGGCCTCAACGGTTACCTGTGGCGGTGAAAACAGTCGTTGGCTGGATCCGTGCCATGCGCTCTCTGGCAGCCAATGTACAGAATGAACTGGCTCAGGAGTTAAAACTGCAGGAGTTACAGGATAGCCTGAAAAAAGTGGAAGAGGCTGGTAAAGGCACTCTTTCGCCAGAGCTGAAGGAGTCAATGGACGAACTGCGGAAAACGGCCGAATCGATGAAACGGACTTACCGGGAGGCCACAGACCTTGAAGGCGAGGATGATAAGGCAAATACCGCGACTTCCGGTGAGCAGCCAACCATTCATCAGCCAGCCACCAATGTTGCCCCGGAACCAGTGAATCCGCCAGCTCCGGTACAGACCGGGACAACGGCAGAAGTGCCTCAGCACCCAACACACTCTTCTGCAGAAACATCAGTGAAAGCAGAACATCAGACAGCCAGCAGTGTTAAAACGGAACCCGTGTCCGATACTAAACCTGCCTCACCGGTAAGCGAAGAACGATAATCATGGAAGTACAAGATACTCAACCGCTGATCAGCCACCTGATTGAGCTACGTAAGCGCTTGCTTTATTGCATTGTGTCCGTGCTGGTGATATTTCTCTGCCTGGTGTATTTTTCCAATGACATCTATCAACTGGTGGCAGCGCCACTGATTCGTCAGATGCCTACGGGTGCCAGCATGATTGCAACGGATGTTGCATCACCTTTCTTTACGCCGATTAAACTCACCATTATTGTCTCGATTTTTCTGTCTGTACCGGTGATTCTCTACCAGTTGTGGGCCTTTGTGGCACCCGCGCTCTACCGGCACGAACGCAAGCTGATAATGCCGTTACTGTTTTCCAGCTCGTTACTGTTCTACATTGGTGTTTGCTTTGCTTATTTTGTGGTGTTCCCGCTGGCGTTTGGTTTTTTTGCCAAAACCGTGCCGCACGGCGTACAGATTGCTACAGATATCAGTAATTACCTCGATTTTGTGATGGCGTTGTTCCTCGCTTTCGGGGTGGCGTTTGAGGTGCCGGTGGCGATTGTATTGCTGTGCTGGACCGGGATTACCTCGCCCGATGATCTGAAAAAGAAACGTCCTTATATGCTGGTAGGGGCATTTGTGGTGGGTATGTTATTAACCCCGCCGGACGTTTTTTCCCAAACTTTGCTCGCTATTCCGATGTACTGCCTGTTCGAAGTCGGCGTATTCTTCTCACGTTACTACGTAGGAAAAGGACGTTGGGATAAGGACCAGGATCAGGATACAGACTCCTGAGCTCCCAACTCAGGTCCCGTCACTGCGTGAAGGGCTAACTAAAACCACCCGTCAGGGTGGTTGAGATTTTTGGGAAAAATTATGTTTGATATTGGAGTCAACCTGACCAGTACGCAGTTTGCTAAGGATCGTAAGCAAGTGGTAGCCCGCGCGCGCGCGGCAGGGGTATCCGGAATGCTTATCACCGGAACTAACGCACTGGAGAGTCAGCAGGCATTATCGCTGGCGAAACAACATTCCGGATATTGCTGGTCCACTGCTGGCGTTCATCCCCACCATGCCAGTGAATGGTCACAGGAAACGGCAGGAACTCTGCGCCGCCTGGCTGGCCAGCCCGAAGTCGTTGCAATCGGTGAATGCGGGCTCGACTTCAACCGTAATCTCTCCGACCATAATCAACAGGAATACGCATTTGATGCGCAACTGGCGCTAGCGGCTGAGTTGCAACTACCGGTATTCCTGCATTGTCGTGAGGCTCATCAGCGCTTTATGGCCGTTTTATCCCCCTGGCTCGACAAAATACCGGCAGCGGTAGTGCATTGCTTTACCGGCAACCGTCAGGAACTGGAAGAGTGTCTGGCCGCAGGTCTGTCGGTGGGAATTACTGGCTGGGTCTGTGACGAACGCAGGGGGTTGGAGTTAAGAGAGTTACTGACGTTAATTCCGGGTGACCGTTTGCTGCTGGAAACTGATGCTCCGTACCTTATTCCGCGAGATATGCATCCCCGGCCACCTTCACGACGAAATGAACCCTGCTTCCTGCCACACATTGTGCAGCAGGTTGCTGGCTGGAGAAATGAAGAGACTGAGCAACTGGCACAACAGATTGATCATAATGCGCGGCAGTTATTTCGGTTGAACTAATCAGATTTTCCGGAATTGCTGATTGCTGACACTGCGGACGACCTGCTTATTCAACAGATTCAACAGTAATATTGAGCGGGATTCACCCTCCGGTTCGGCAAAAATCGCCCGTAAGCCCTCGAATGTCCCGGCGATAATCTCGACTTCATCTCCCTGCCGGGGCAGTTCTTCTGACAGAAGTGCCTGATAATCGTGACTGGTGATGCTCTCAATCACTTCTTCCGGGACCGTCGCAGGCAGAGCGCCGAATCTGACAAAGTGGCTGACGCCACGGGTAGCAGCGATGGTCGTGGTATGAATAACTTCAGGCGAGAAGCGGATAAACAAGTAATTTGGAAACAAAGGCTCACTCACCTTACTGAGTTTACCGCGAACTGTTTTTTCTACCTCAATCATCGGACTCATACAGGCAACACCCTGACGTTCCAGATGTTCCTGGGCCCTCAACAGCTGACCACGTTTGCAAAAAAGTAAGTACCATGATTCCATAACAGCTCCAGATAGCAGGCAGCCAAGAATAGCAAAACCGGTAACAGAGTTATAGGCTATTCATTAACGTAAATCAGTGGTGTAGCCTTTGCTGTTAGCGGAAATTTAATTATTTTTAATCTGTGCTGAACCCCGTGAGTTGCTGCGTCAGATAGTCCGGCAGTGAACACGGATAATTTATCACTCACCCGCATAGAGGGTTAATAAATTTCAGCATCCTGATGCGAACATCCCTATAATGACCAGATTATCTCCGGCAACAAAGTAAAAACCTCATGAAATATCAGGACTTAAGAGACTTCCTGCAACAACTTGAGCAGCGTGGCGAGTTAAAAAGAATCAGTTACCCTGTTGATCCTGCATTAGAAATGACCGAGATCGCAGACCGGACGCTACGGGCCGGCGGACCAGCCTTGTTGTTTGAAAATCCTAAAGGCTATGACATGCCGGTACTTTGTAATCTGTTTGGTACTGCCAAACGGGTGGCGATGGGGATGGGGCAGGAGGATGTCAGTGCGTTACGTGATGTCGGTGAACTGCTGGCATTCCTTAAAGAACCCAGCCCGCCGAAAGGTTTTCGTGACTTATTTGAACAAATGCCGCGTTTCAAACAAGTACTGAATATGCCAACCAAGCGTCGTAGTCATGCTCCCTGCCAGGAAATAGTCTTACAAGGCGATGAGGTCGATCTGGCGTCGGTTCCTGTCATGACTTGTTGGCCGGAAGATGCTGCCCCGCTGATTACCTGGGGCCTGACGGTCACCCGTGGGCCACATAAAGAACGACAAAATCTTGGCATCTATCGTATGCAGGTGATTGGCAGGAACCGGCTGATTATGCGCTGGCTGTCTCATCGTGGTGGTGCGCTTGATTTTCAGGAATGGTGTAAAGCCCATCCCGGAGAACGTTTTCCGGTTTCTGTGGCTTTAGGGGCAGACCCAGCAACTATCCTGGCCGCGGTTACCCCTATCCCTGACAGTTTATCGGAGTATGCTTTTGCCGGATTGCTGAGAGGCACTAAGACTGAGGTCGTCAAATCACTGTCTAATGAACTGGAAGTCCCGGCCAGTGCCGAAATTATCCTTGAAGGATATATTGAACAGGGTGATATGGCTCCGGAAGGCCCTTACGGGGACCATACCGGTTATTATAATGAAGTGGATAACTTTCCGGTATTTACGGTAACGCATATTACCAAACGCCAGCAGGCCATTTATCATTCAACCTACACCGGCCGTCCGCCAGATGAACCTGCCTCCCTCGGGGTGGCTCTGAATGAAGTGTTGGTCCCGATTCTGATTAAGCAGTTTCCTGAAATTGTCGATTTTTATCTGCCCCCGGAGGGTTGTTCTTACCGGCTGGCGGTAGTGACAATGAAGAAACAATATGCCGGACACGCGAAACGCGTTATGTTTGGGGTATGGTCGTTCCTGCGACAATTTATGTACACTAAGTTTGTCATTGTCTGCGATGATGATGTGAATGCCCGTGACTGGAATGATGTTATCTGGGCGATTACCACCCGGATGGACCCGGCCAGAGATACGGTGATTGTTGAAAACACACCCATCGACTATCTGGATTTTGCTTCACCGGTGTCCGGGCTGGGGTCGAAAATGGGTATGGATGCCACGAATAAATGGCCGGGAGAAACGGATCGTGAATGGGGACGACCGATCGTCAAAGATCCCCGTGTCACGGCAAGGATTGATGAAATCTGGGATGAGCTGGCAATTTTCGAACCTCAACCCAAACGTTAACCGACAACCACCCAATTTAGTTGATGACCCGACAGAGGGAATGCATGACAAGATTAAGCTGTAAAGTAATTTCTGTAGAAACTATTACCGACACTGTCTATCGGGTCCGGTTAGTTCCAGAGTCCGACTATGATTTTCAGGCAGGACAGTATCTGATGGTCGTGATGGAAGAGAACGATAAACGTCCGTTCTCACTGGCATCAACCCCAATGGAAAAAGATATTATCGAACTACATATCGGGGCTTCAGACCATAACCTGTATGCAATGGCGGTTATGGACCGTATCCGTGAACAGCGGAAAATTACGGTCGATATGCCACATGGTAATGCAGGGTTGCGGGATGACAGTGATCGTCCGATTATTCTGGTCGCCGGAGGTACCGGATTCTCTTATGCGCGCTCTATCCTGCTGACTGCCCTGTCACAGAACCCCCAACGCGAAATCGCCATTTACTGGGGAGGACGTGAACCTCAGCATATTTATGATCTGGAAGAACTGAATGCCCTGGCGGTACGGCATCCTAACCTGAAAGTTGTGCCGGTGGTCGAGCAGCCTGATGACAGTTGGCAGGGTCGTACCGGGACAGTATTACCGACAGTCATTCAGGATTACTCTTCTCTGAAAAACTACGATATCTACATTGCCGGTCGTTTCGAAATGGCGAAAGTTGCGCGTGATCGTTTCTGCGCTGAACGTGACGCTGTCAGTAGCCAGATTTACGGTGATGCATTCGCCTTTATCTGATGTTGTCGGTCTGATATCAACGCAGGCGTGACGGTGGATGACCATCACGCCTGCGGCATTTTATACCCGTTCAAAAACGGTCGTTATTCCCTGACCGAGCCCGATGCACATGCTGGCGACACCAAATTCGACATCATGTTCTTGCATCTGATGGATAAGCGTAGTGCAGATTCGACTGCCGGAACAGCCGAGTGGATGCCCCAGAGCTATTGCACCTCCCCGCAGATTGACCTTTTCATCCAGTTGATCTGCCAGCCCGAGATCCTTGATACAGGGCAGCGTCTGTGCAGCAAAAGCTTCGTTAAGTTCAAATAGCCCAATATCAGCAATGCTCAGTCCGGCACGCTGCAACGCTAACCGTGTTGCCGGGACGGGGCCATAGCCCATCAGTGACGGGTCACATCCGGTTACGGCCATGCTGCGAACCCGGGCCAGCATTGGTAATCCGAGGCTACGGGCGCGGCTTTCACTCATTATCAGCATTCCTGACGCACCATCCGAGAGTGCTGAAGAATTCCCGGCAGTGACGCTGCCATTGACGGGGTCAAAGGCCGGTGGCAGGGCGGCTAAACTTTCCATACTGGTGTCATGGCGAATCACTTCGTCACAACTCATCCGGAACAACACGCCCCCGGCATCATGAGCGTAAACCGGGGTGATTTCCCGCAGGAACTGCCCGCTGATGGTTGCCTGCCATGCCCGCTGGTGTGAACGCAGCGCAAAACTGTCCTGTAGTTCACGGCTGATACCGTGCATCCGGGCCAACATTTCAGCAGTCAGTCCCATCATACCGGCAGCCTTCGCCACGGTTCTGCTAAGCTGCGGATGAAAATCTACCCCGTGAGACATGGGAACATGTCCCATATGTTCGACACCACCCACCAGGCAACTGTCGGCATCTCCTACCATAATTGCGCGGCTGGCATCATGCAGTGCCTGCATGGATGAACCACATAGCCGGTTGACGGTGGTCGCCGGTACCTGCACCGGAATTTCGGCCAGCAGAGCCGCATTGCGTGCAATGTTAAATCCCTGTTCGAGGGTTTGCTGCACACACCCCCAGACAATATCGCTCAGTGATGCCGGATCCAGTGCCGGATGACGCAACAGAATTTGCTGCATTATGTGCGCAGATAGATCTTCAGCCCGTAAATGACGGAACGCCCCGCCCTTTGAACGGCCCATTGGGGTTCGCAACGCTTCTACAATCACAACGTTTTCCATTTACGCTCTCCCTTGGTCAGAATTCAGGGGACCTGCTATCGGCGCCGGAGGGGAATACCAACTCTGCTGCTGACGGCCTTTTTCCGTTAGCAATGCCGGCGCATGGTACAGTGGTGATAATCCGGTAAACTGTGCGGACTGTTGCAGGAAATGGTCTGATCCCAGGCTGTCAAGGTAACGAAAAACACCGCCGCGAAATGCGGGGAATCCCAGCCCGTAAACCAGCGCCATATCAGCTTCTGCCGGAGAGGCGATGATATTTTCTTCAAAACACCTCACCACTTCATTGATCATCGGAATCATCATCCGTTGGAGTATTTCTTCATCGGTAAATAAGCGGGAGGGGGCACAAACCCCTGCCAGTAATTCTGAAGTTTGCGGATCGGCCGTTTTCTTCATTTTGCCTTTGCGGTCGGTTTCCCAGAGCCAGAAGCCCTGGTGATTTTTCTGCCCGTAGCGTCCGGCGTGGAACAGTGTACTTACCACATCCTTGTCAGGAATCTGCATTCTTTCCGGATAACCTTTCGCCATAACTTGCTGAGCATGGAATGCTGTGTCAATTCCCACCACATCCAGTAACCATGAGGGTCCCATCGGCCAGCCGAACTCAGATTCCATGACTTTATCTATATGCCGGTAGTCTGCGCCGTCCAGCAGTAACAGGTTGAAGGCGGCGAAATAAGGGAACAATACCCGGTTCACAAAAAATCCCGGACAATCGTTAACCACAATCGGTGTTTTGCCGAGGGCGATAGCCCAGGAAATGACTCTGTCGATAGTGGCTTCTGCGGTCTGTTCACCCCGGATAATTTCAACCAGTGGCATTTTGGGGACCGGATTAAAAAAGTGCATCCCACAAAACTGCTGCGGTCGGCTGAGCTGCCGGGCCAGCAGGCTGATGGGAATCGTCGAGGTATTGGAGGTCAGCAGGGCATGATCCGAAAGATGTTGTTCTGTCTCTGTCAGTACTTTTATCTTAATCTGTGGGTTCTCTGTGACCGCCTCAACCACGATATCGACCTGTTCGAAACCGGTATAATCCAGTGTCGGATGAATCGCGGATAGAATGCCGGCAAACTGCAGAGGAGTAATTTTCCCGCGCTGCTGTTGATCGCTTAATAATCGGGTCGCTTCGTTGATTCCGGAATCCAGAGCCTGCTGATTAATATCTTTCATTTTGACCGGAATACCCTGACGGGCAGATTGCCAGGCAATACCACCGCCCATAATTCCGGCACCTAGCACTGCAGCCAGTGTAGGGGCAGTGGTGCGGGCGGCTTTTTTCCGTGTCAGCACTTTGACATACTGGTCATTCAGAAAAATGCCAATTAATGCCCGTGCCGTTTCCGATTTTGCCAACGGGATGAAAGCGGCCCTTTCTGCGGTTAATGCATCATCGCGTGCCATACCTGCAGCGGCCTCAATGGTTTTGACTGCCGTCAGAGGGGCTGGGTAGTGAGGCCCCGCCTTTTGCCGGACCAGCGCTTTGGCCGTGGTGAAGCTCATTACGGCCTCGACGGGGCTTAGTTTTAATGCCGCCAGTTTCTGACGGCGGCGAGCCTGCCAGTAATTTTCTGTACTGACTTCATTCAGCATGGTGACAGCGGCGGTCCGAAGCTTATCGACTGGGACGATAGCATCGGCAAGGCCCAGATGTAGTGCGGTTTCTGCGTCAACATCTTTACCTGCGGTGATGATTTCCAGGGCGCTGTCGGCGCCAATGAGCCTCGGCAGCCGCACAGTCCCCCCGAAGCCCGGGATAATGCCCAGCCGGGTCTCCGGTAAGCCGATCCGGACATCCGGAGCGACCAGACGAAAATCGGTTGCCAGTACGCATTCACAGCCGCCGCCCAGTGCGTAACCGTTAATGGCCGACAGGGTGGGAACTGGCAGGTCTTCAAGGCGGCAAAACGTCTGGTTGGCAAATATCAGCCATTGATGAATCTGTTGATCATCGGCTGCAAACAGAGATAAAAACTCATTAATATCCGCACCGACAATAAACGCAGGTTTAGCCGAAGCCAGAATCAGGCCCCTGAGCTCTGGCAGGGCTTCAAGCCTGTCAAGTGCGGCACTTAAACTAAGGATTGTTCCGGTATCCAGAGTATTAACTGAACCCCGGGCATTAAATTCCAGCATGGCGATGCCATCATCGAGCCAGCTTAGGGTAAGTGTATCGCCCTGATAGAGCATGTCAGCCTCCTGCATTTGCGAAAGGGATCTGGTCGTACCAGATGATTGAGTGTGAAATTTTGGTGGTTTATTTGCAAATTAATTGCATCTTATTTGTTACCAGGATCACATCAGTGGCGGGCACGGCATCAGGATAAGAGCTGTGTTAAAATAATCAAAAATGCGAACGGCGAAGAGGCTTGGGATGAATTCACTAAATGAACTGTATAAATCGCATCTGATGACATTGCAGCAGCATGCTCAGCAGGTTCTGGCAGCCGGTAATCTGGAAGCCTTACTCATCCATTCCGGAGAATTGCAGAATGTATTTCTTGATGATCACACTTATCCCTTTAAGGTGAATCCGCAATTTAAAGCCTGGCTGCCTGTCACTCAGAATCCTAACTGCTGGCTATGGATTGATGGGGTCAGCAAAC
This sequence comes from Tatumella sp. UBA2305, assembly GCF_002345795.1. Classification (NCBI taxonomy): domain Bacteria; kingdom Pseudomonadati; phylum Pseudomonadota; class Gammaproteobacteria; order Enterobacterales; family Erwiniaceae; genus Tatumella; species Tatumella sp. UBA2305. The sequence goes on along the minus strand of NZ_DDVT01000010.1, from coordinate 3,783 downwards.
CAAAATTATGGTTTTATTCGCCGGTGGATTACTGGCATAAACCGGAACAGGTCCCTGAGAGTTTCTGGACCGATGAATTTGAGATCACTGAACTGCGCGACAAGGCACATATCGCTCAACTTTTACCGGCTGACCGCTCGCGGGTGGCTTATATTGGCCCGGTTACCGAACGTGGCCGGCAATTAGGGATTATTGAATCGCATATCAATCCGCAGGCTGTTATTGATTATCTTCATTACTACCGCAGTTTTAAGACTGACTATGAACTGTTCTGCATGCGTGAGGCGCAGAAAATTGCGGTGGCGGGTCACCGGGCTGCCAGACAGGCTTTTTTCTCTGGTCAGAGTGAGTTTCAGATCAATTCGGCCTATTTGCTGGCGACAGGGCAGCGTGATACTGATGTCCCTTATGGAAATATTGTGGCACTGAACGAACATGCCTCTTACCTGCATTACACACAACTGGATTTCCATGCTCCTGAGGTTTCCCTTAGCTTTCTGCTGGATGCCGGTGCCGAATATAATGGTTATGCTGCCGACCTGACCCGCAGTTATGCCGCAGATGCAGGGTCTGATTACGCTGATCTGGTGACCCGGATGGATCAGCATCAGCAGGCATTGATCAACACTCTGCAGGCAGGCACCAATTATGCAGACTATCATCTGCAGATGAATCAGAGAATTGCCAGTATCTTGTGCGAGTTTGACCTGGTGACCGGACTTAGCGAAGAAGCTCTGGTGAGTGAAAATATCACTTCAGTCTTTATGCCACATGGCGTGGGTCATCTGTTGGGTTTACAGGTGCATGATGTCGCCGGATTTATGCAGGATGATCAGGGGACACATTTGGCTGCGCCATCTCACTACCCGTGGCTGCGGTGTACCCGTACCCTGGCGCCCGGGATGGTGCTGACAATAGAACCGGGTCTCTATTTTATTGATTCATTGTTGTCTCCCTGGCGGCAGGGAAGTTTCAGTAAGCACTTTAACTGGCAGCGTATTGATCAACTGCGGCCGTACGGAGGTATCCGCATTGAAGATAACGTTATTATCCGTGATGATGGTATCGAAAACATGACCCGTGACCTGCAGTTAGCCTGATGGATGCTTATGAAATTCCGTCATCTGATCTCTGTGTGACGGAAGATACAATTAAGAAAAGTCGCTTCATTACCTACCTCGCCCATACTGAAGGGGCTGAGGCGGCGCGGTTATTTGTCCGGCAAATAAAAGAATTGCATCCTGATGCACGACACCATTGCTGGGCATGGGTCGCGGGTGCCCCGGACGATTCACAGCAACTGGGTTTTTCGGATGATGGTGAACCTTCCGGAACAGCAGGAAAACCTATGCTTGCCCAGTTAATGGGGAGTGGGCTGGGGGAAGTCACGACAGTAGTGGTTCGTTATTACGGTGGTATCATGCTGGGCACCGGAGGGTTGGTAAAAGCCTATGGCGGGGGGGTGAGGACGGGGCTTTCCATGCTTATCCGTCGGACCAAAGTCCCTATGCAGGAATTCAAACTATGTTGTGATTACGGGCAACTGTCTGAGATTGAACGAATGCTTGAACTACACCAGGGACAAATCATTCGTAGTGATTATCAGGCTGATATTACTCTGATGCTGGCATTACCCTATGGCCAGGTCGATGACTTTGAACAACATCTCACGGATTTCAGCCGGGGCAAATTACAGCTTCAGCGGGTAAATCAACAACCGTTATCTTGTTAAGGACAGGCAAATGCACTTTCGTGCTATTACCCGCATCGTGGGTTTATTAATCATTATTTTCTCCGTCACCATGATTTTGCCAGGTCTGGTGGCCCTGATCTATCGTGATGGTGCAGGCAGGGCCTTCAGCCAGACATTTATTATGGCGTTGCTGATCGGCTCGGTATTATGGTGGCCTAACCGTAAGCAAAAGGGAGAACTGAAGCCCCGCGAAGGTTTTCTGATCGTGGTTTTGTTCTGGACAGTGCTGGGTAGTGTCGGGGCCATGCCGTTTATTTTTGCTGAACAACCCCATCTGTCGATTACTGATGCTTTTTTTGAATCCTTTTCCGGCCTGACGACTACCGGAGCAACCACGCTGGTGGGGCTCGATTCCCTTCCGAAAGCCATCTTATTTTACCGGCAGATGTTGCAGTGGCTGGGAGGCATGGGGATTATTGTGCTGGCAGTGGCTATCTTACCTATTCTTGGCGTCGGCGGGATGCAGCTGTACCGTGCCGAGATGCCCGGGCCACTGAAAGATCATAAGATGCGGCCAAGAATTGCCGAAACTGCAAAAACACTCTGGCTCATTTATGTCTTACTGACAGTAGCTTGTGCTCTGGCACTCTGGCTGGCGGGGATGCCGCTGTTTGATGCCATCGGCCACAGTTTTTCTACCATCGCTATCGGTGGTTTTTCGACCCATGATGCAAGTATCGGCTATTTTCACAGTTCGACCATCAATACCATCATTGCAATCTTCCTGCTGATATCAGGCTGTAACTACGGTCTGCACTTTTCTTTACTGAGTGGCCGTAGTTTGCGCGGCTACTGGCGAGACCCTGAGTTCAGAGTATTTATCGGAGTTCAGTTTACTCTGGTGCTGATAGCGACTCTGATTCTCTGGATACACCACACCTACAATAGTTTGTGGCAGACATTTAATCAGGCCTTTTTCCAGGTAGTCTCTATGGCGACTACTGCCGGATTTACTACTGACAGTATTTCCCACTGGCCCTCTTTCCTGCCCATACTGCTGTTGTGTTCTGCATTTATCGGCGGTTGTGCAGGTTCGACAGGCGGTGGACTGAAAGTCATTCGTATTTTGCTGTTATGTAAACAAGGATCGCGGGAATTAAAACGCCTGGTTCACCCGAATGCGGTTTATACCATTAAGCTGGGTAATCGTGCTTTGCCGGAACGGATACTTGAAGCAGTATGGGGATTTTTCTCCGCTTATGCGTTAGTTTTTCTTGTCAGTATGCTGGCAATCATCGCCACCGGAGTTGATAACTTCTCTGCATTTGCCGCTGTCGCAGCTACCCTGAATAATCTTGGTCCCGGGCTGGGTGTGGTTGCCGACAACTTTGCCTCTATGAATGATGAAGCAAAGTGGATCCTGATATCGACGATGTTATTTGGCCGACTGGAAGTATTCACCTTATTAGTGCTGTTCACGCCGACATTCTGGCGAGAGTAAGGAATATAGAAGAATGAAGATGTTGATATTGTTTTCCAGCCGGGATGGACAAACTGAACGTATTGCCCGTTTTATCGCTGATGAAGTCCGGCCGTTAACTGAATGCGATGTGGTGAATATCCGGGATGTTGCCACTGTTAACTGGCAGGGCTATGACCGGTTGCTGATCGCTGCATCAATTCGTTACGGACGTTTCGCTCAGGAACTGCATAGTTGTATTGTTAGACATCTGCCTGAATTGCAGGCTCGTATCAGTGGTTTTATCCCGGTCAACCTTACAGCGCGTAAAGCGGATAAATGCACACCGGAAACGAACGTCTATACCCGTAAATTTCTGGAGCAGTCTCCCTGGAAACCGGACCGTTGTCTGGTAGCTGCCGGCGCATTACGTTATCCACGTTATCGTTGGTTCGACAAACTGATGATTCGCCTGATTATGAAGATAACGGGGGGCGAAACAGATACTTCGAAAGAAATTGAATACACTGACTGGCCGCAGGTAGCTGAATTTGCCAGGAATTTTGTACAGATTACCGGCAAAACGCTGTAAAAGTGGCAGGCTTGCCGAAAAAAACGTCATTCAGAAATT